>JACCRW010000049.1 GCA_013813345.1 Actinomycetota bacterium | reverse complement strand
CGGTCGCGAAAGCGCGAGAGCCGCTCGGGCCCGCCGGCCAGGATGTCGTCGACGACCTGGGCAACCGGCGCCTCGAACGCCTCGACCGGCGCCTCGACATCGTCGAGCTCCAGCTCGAGGTCGGCGACCTGTTGCGTCTTCAGCCCGCCCCAGATCTTCCGCTCGGTGGTCACGGGCGCCGAGCGGTAGCGCCCCCGTCGGATCAGATCGAAGAGCGTCGCGGTGAACTCGAGCGAGCCGGGCGTGCCACCCTGGGCGAGCAGCGCCGGGACGAGCGCCGGCTGCGTCTCGGTCGGCGGCTCCTGCTCGTACTCGCGATCGTAGGTCGTCTCCCGCTCGCGGCCGTAGTACCACCAGACGAGGCCGCCGATCAGCAAAGCCGGTCCCAGCGCGAGCAGGAGCAGGATCGCGATCGTGCGCGGCAGGTTGTCGAGCGCCTCGTCGATCTTTCCACGGTCGCGCTCGTAGGCGGCGGCGTCCTCCCGCTCCTCGGCGACGATCTTCTCGAGCCCCGGCCCGGCCTCGACCCGCATCGCGGCCGTCGAGGTGAAGAAGCGGCGCGGTACGAGCGCCCGCAGCTCGACGAACTGCCCCGACGGGATCTCGAGCGCTCGGAGGCGGACGATCGAGCCGTCGAGCGTGACGTCGCCGCGGACGGCCACGGGATGACCCCAGGCGCGCGTCACTTCTCCGGGAGCAACGAGGCGCGTCGTCAGGCGCCCGAGTCCGGTTTCCCATTCGTCGCCCCAGACCTTCAGGTTGAGGTCGACGACATCGTCGTACGCCGTCGCGAGACCGCTCAGCCGGTAGTGGATCCGGAACGTTCGCTCCTCCGAGCTAGCGCGGTAGTGCCAGACGATCCTCAGGCCCTTACCCGTCGCGAGCGTGCCGAAGGTGTCGGGTACACCCGTCGAGCCCAGCTCCGCGGAAGCGCCCGGCGCGTAGGCTCGATCGCCTTCGAAGACACCTACCTCGTCGATCCGCTCGCCGTCCTCGAGCGGGATCTCGCGGAACGCCCCGGAGAAGTCGCCGTCGTAGCTGAAGGTGATCCGCTCGTCGACGACGAGCGAGCCGTCCCGCTCGACCTGGACGAGGACGTCCGCACTCGGCAGCGTGAAGGACTTCGCCTCCGCATTCCCCGCCTGCCCGAGCGCGGCGAGAACGGCGAGGATCAGTCCCGCTAGAACGCGACGCGTGGCGCCTCCCGGGTCGCTTCCTCCGCCTCGAAGAAGTCCTTCTTCGCGAACCCGAACATGCCCGCGATGAAGACCGTCGGCACGGTCTGGATCGCGTTGTTGTAGGTGAGGACGGTGTCGTTATAGACCTGCCGGGAGACCGCGATCCGGTTCTCGGTCTGCGCGAGCTCGTCCTGGAGCTGACGGAAGTTCTCGTCGGCCTGGAGTTCCGGATAGGCCTCGGCGACTGCGAAGAGCCGCCCGAGCGCCTGGCCGAGGATGCCCTCCGCAGCGCCTTGCTCGGCCGGCCCCTGCGCAGCTTGTGCGCCCGCCCGCGCGTTCGTGACTGCCTCGAACGTCTCGCGCTCGTGCGCGGCGTAGCCCTTGACCGTTTCGACGAGGTTCGGGATCAGGTCGTAGCGTCGCTTGAGCTGCACGTCCACCTGCGCCCACGCGTTGTCGACCCGGTTCCGCAACCGAACGAGCCGGTTGTAGAGCAGGACGAGCGCGACAACGCTGAGCACGACGACGCCGAGCACGATCCAGAGCCAGAGCATGGCCTGACCGTACCGATACGCTAGGACGGATGGCAACCGTCGCCGGTCTCTTCACCTCGCCGGCCCGCAAGAGCGGCGTCTCGACCCCCTACGAGCGGGTCACAGCCGTTGCCGGGCTCGGCTTCGAGGGTTGCGCGCACGCGAATCCACCGATGCGCGAGGTGCTCTTCGTCTCGCAGGAGCATCTCGACGGTCTTCGGCTGGCGCCTGGCGCGATCCGGGAGAACATCACGGTCGCGGGCACCGACGTGGAGGAATGGCCGATCGGCCAGCGGGTTCAGGCAGGCGGAGCCGTCTTCGAGATCACGATGGTGTGCGATCCCTGCGAGCGGATGGATGCGCTGCGCCCGGGCTTGCGGAAGCAACTCGAGGGCAAGCGCGGGATGCTTGCCCGCGTCGTTGACGGCGGCGAGGTCGCGGTCGGGGACGAGCTATCCCTGCTGTAGCCGGCTTCAATGTCGCGCCGGTCAAGAGCCTCGGGCTCGAGCACCCGGCCGAGATCCTGCTCGAGGCGGCGGGCGTCCGCGAAAACAGGCGCTTCTTCCTGATCCAGCCGGACGGGCGTCTCTTCCGCGGCGCCTACCACGGGCCGCTCGTGCGGATCCGACCCGAGTACGACCCCGCTGCCGAGCGGCTGACGCTCCACTTCCCGGACGGCTCGGCCGTGGGCGCGGACGCCCTGGGTGGCGACTCGGCGATGGGAGACTTCTGGGGACGGCCGGTGTACGGGCGCGTGCTGGAGGCGGCGATGTGCGAGGCGCTTTCCGACTACGTCAGCAAGCCGCTGCGGATCCTGCGTGCAGCCGAGGACGGAATCGGCACCGACTCGCTCCACCCGATCACGCTGCTCGGCGACGGCTCGATCTCGGAGCTCGGAAGCCGCCTCGGTGACCCGCAGCTCGACCCGCGCCGCTTCCGCATGCTCGTCGACCTGAGCGGCGTCGAGCCACACGCGGAGGACGAGTGGGAAGAGAGATTGCTGCGCCTGGGCGAGGCGGTCGTGCGCGTCGGTGGACCTGTCGGCCGCTGCGCGAACACGACCTACGACCCGGAGACCGGGCTCCGCGACCGCGACACCCTCCGCGCGATCCTCGCGTATCGAGGCAAGCTCGACGGCGAGATCTGCTTCGGCGTCTACGCAGATGTCGTCGAGCCGGGCCGAGTCCGTGTCGGCGACGCAGTCACTCCCGTCGCCTAGCAACAAAGACGACGTCCTCGCCGCCTGCGTAGGGCCGGCGGTCGAACCAGCCATAGAGCTCCTCCACCTCGAAGCCGGCGCGCTCGAGTAGGAGTGACCACTCGGGCGGAGAGAGCCAGGCGAGCAGCATCGTCGAAGCCTCCTCACCCCGGCGGACGGAGAGCGTCAGCGTTCGCTCGCCTTCGTCCCAGTCGGCGCGCTCGAAGATCCCGGGCTCGCGCTCGAGCCAGCGGCCGTGCGTCGCCTCGACGTCCTCCTTGCCCGGCGCGAAGACGTCGAAGACGAGCCGGCCGCCGGGCTCGAGCAGGGAGTAGGCGGCTGCGAGGGCGCGCTCGCGGTCGGCCTCGGTCGTCATGTGGAGCAGCGAGCGAAATGGCACGAGCACGAGCTGCACCCGCTCGGCGACCGGCGGCCTGCGGAGATCGCCATGGCGCAGATCGACGAGCTCTTCGATGCCGGCTGCGCGGGCACGCTCGCGCGCGACCTCGAGCATCCCGAGCGAGCCGTCGACGCCGATCACGCGGAGTCCCGCGAGCGCGATCGGCACCGCGATCCGCCCCGTCCCGCAGGCGAGCTCGACCACCGGATCGCCCGCCGCGAGCGCTTCCTCGACGTAGAAGTCGACGTCCTCGGTGACGCTCGCGCTCCACGGGTCGTACACCCTTGCTATGGCGTCGTACGGGCTGGGATCGCTCACGCGGGCCGATGGTACAGTCGCCCGCGTGGACGCCCAGACGCTCGAATCCCAGGCTCTGAGCGCGATCGAGGCGGCTGCAACCGTCGACGAGGTGGAGGAGGCGAGGGTTCGGTTCCTCGGCCGGAAGGCCGAGCTGCCGCAGGCCCTTCGCGCGGTGCGGGATCGCGAAACCGGCATGACGCTGAATGCGGTGCGCCGCAGGATCGAGGAGTCGGCCGACACCCGTGAGGAGGAGCTCGGGCGCGCCGAGCTCGACCGGCGCCTGCGCGAGGAGCGGGTCGACGTGACGCTCCCCGGCGATGAGCTTCCCGTCGGCCATCTGCATCCGATCACCCAGGTGCGGCGGATGGTCGAGGACGCCTTCCTCGGCCTCGGCTACGAGATCCGCGACGACCGCGAGGTCGAGACCGTCGCCTACAACTTCGACAAGCTCGCATTCGAGCCGACGCACGCCGCCCGCTCGCCGCGCGACACGTTCTTCCTCGACGAGACCCGCGTGCTCCGCACCGAGACCTCGGCGTCCCAGATCCACCAGCTTGAGGAGCGCGAGCCGCCCGTCTACATGGTCTCGATCGGTCGCGTCTACCGGCGCGACGCGATCACGGCCACGCGCTATCCGATCTTCCACCAGTTCGAAGGGCTCGCCGTCGACAGGGGAATCACGCTCGCCGACCTGAAGGGAACTCTCCGCCACGTGATGCGCGCGCTCTACGGGCCCGAGCGCGCCGTGCGCTTCCGCACCCACTACTTCCCGTTTACCGAGCCCTCGATCGAGCCTGACGTCTCGTGTGGGGTCTGTGGTGGCGTGGGTTGCCGGACGTGCAAGTACTCCGGCTGGATCGAGATGGGCGGCGCCGGGATGGTCGATCCCCGAGTCTTCGAGAACGTCGGACTCGACCCGGAACTGTGGTCCGGATTCGCCTTTGGCTGCGGGCTCGAGCGAACGGCTCAGCTCCGGCACGACATCCCCGACATCCGGGCGCTCTGGGAGGGCGACCTCCGGGTTCTGCGCCAATTCTGATGAGGCCGCTCTGATGCTGATCCCTGTCTCCTGGCTCCGCGACTACGTCGCGCTCGAGATGCCGCTCGCGGAGCTCGGCGAGCGGCTCAGCGTCGCGACGGGCGTCGTCGCCGCAATCGAGGCGCGAGGCGTCTCCGACGAGGGCGGCAATCTCGATCTGTTCAGGGTCGGGAAGGTGCTCGAAGCGGTCAAGCATCCGAATGCGGACCGGCTCCAGCTCTGCAAGGTCGATCTCGGCGAAGCGGAGGCGCGCCAGATCGTCTGCGGCGCCTGGAACTTCGGCGCGGGCGCGACCGTGGGGGTCGCGCTCCCCGGCGCGGTGCTGCCGAACGGACTCGAGCTCGATGAGCGGATGGTGCGCGGCGAGTCATCGAATGGGATGATCCTCTCGGAGGAGGAAGTCCAGCTCGGCTCCGACCACGCGGGGATCATGGTCCTGCCGGAGCTCGTCCCGGGTACGCCGCTCGCCGACGTGCTCCCGCTCGCCGACCACGTGCTCGACGTCGAGGTAACCGGCAACCGCCCGGACCTGCTCTCGATCTACGGAGTGGCCCGGGAGATCGCAGCCCTCTACGAGCTGGAGCTCGCGCCGCCACCGGGGATCGATCCGGCTCGCGCAGATGAGGAATCGCTTTCGATCGCGATCGACGATCTCGCAGGCTGCCCGCGTTACGTCGGCTGTCTCTTCCGCGAAGTCACGGTCGCCCCCTCGCCGGTCTGGCTGCGCGCGCGCCTGCTCGCCGCCGGGATGCGCCCGATCTCGAACGTGGTCGACATCACCAACTACGCAATGCTCGCGCTTGGGAGCCCGCTGCACGCCTTCGACTGGTCTACATTGCGCGGCGGCCGGATCGTCGTCCGCCGCGCCGAAGCGGGGGAGACGCTGCGAACGCTCGACGGCGTCGATCGGCGACTCGATCCGAGCGACCTGATGATCACGGACGGCGAGCGGTCTGTCGCGCTCGCGGCGATCATGGGCGGTGAGGAGACGGAGATCGGCGAGGCGACGACGGACGTCCTCCTGGAGGCTGCGAACTTCGAGCCGTTCGGCATCTTCCGCACTTCCGAGCGCCTGCGCCTCCGCACCGAGGGCTCGAACCGCTGGGAGAAGGGGGTCGATCCGCACCTCGCTGGTCAGGCCGCCAAGCTCGCCACCCAGCTCCTCGTCGAGGTGGCAGGCGCCCGGTGGGTGGGGGAAGCCGACGTCCACGCTGGGCTGCCGGAGCGGCCGTCGATCGTGTACCGACCCGAACGCGCAGACGCGGCGATCGGCCTCCCGACGCCGCCGGCGGAGCAGTACGGCCTGCTCGCGCGCCTCGGGTTCGACCGCGACGGCGAGCGCGTGCTCGCGCCGACCTGGCGCGCTCGCGACGTCACGCGAGAGATCGACGTTGTGGAGGAGGTGGCCCGCTTCCGGCTCGACGACGTTCCCTTCACGCTGCCGACGCGACGGGCGATGTTCGGGACGCTGAGTCGCGCGCAGCAACTGCGCCGGCGCCTCGAGGACGCGCTCGTCGGACTGGGCTTCTCGGAGACCTACACGCCCTCGCTGCGACCTGCCGGAACGGATTCCGGACCCTGGAGCCTGCCCGAGCCGATCTCGGTCGAGCTGACCGTGCTTCGCACCTCGCTGTTGCCGAGCCTCGTCGAGGCTGCTCGCCGAAACGTCGATGCGGGCGCCGAGCGGATCGCTCTCTTCGAGATCGCCCGCGTCTATCTCGCCGGCGACGACCTACCCGACGAGCACGTTCGCGTCGCGGGCATCGTCGAAGGCGGCTTCGGCCGGGCGAAGGGCGTCGTCGAGGCCGTCTACCGCGCCCTCAAGGCCGAGCCGTCGTTCGAGCGCGGCGAGGACGAGCGCTTCCATCCGGGGAAGACGGCACGTACCGCTGCCGGGCTGGTCGGGGAGTTGCATCCTGCCGCGCTCGAGGGCACTTGGGGCGCGTTCGAGCTCGATCTGGAGCTGCTCTTCGCCGTGTCGCAGGAGCCGGTGACGTTCGAGGACGTCGTCAGCTTCCCGCTCGTCCGTCAGGACATCGCGGTCGCGGTTGCCGAGGAGGTCGAGGCCGGAGCCCTTGTCGCGGCGGTGCGCGAGGCGGCGGGCCCGGAGCTTCGCGAGGCGCGGGTCTTCGACGTCTACCGGGGCGAGCAGCTCGGTTCAGGCATCAAATCCGTCGCGATCCGGCTCGCCTTCCAGTCGCCGGAGCGGACGCTCACGGACGACGACGTGGCGCCGCTCCGCGAACGCATCGTGGCGACGCTTGCCGAGCGATTCGGCGCCGAGCTGCGCGCCTAGCTTCTCGTTAGAGCTCGGTCGGGGCAACTCGATCTGCAAGCGCCTCGAGCACGCGAAGCTGGATCCGGGGCGAGTGGTCGAGCAGGGTCCGGAACGAGCTCGCGGTGATCACGAGCAGCCGCGAGTCCTCGGTCGTCGTCACCGTCGCGGTTCGCGGCGTGCGGGAGACGAGGGCGATCTCGCCGAAGAAGTCGCCGGGACCGAGCGTGTTCAACTTGCGGCTCTTGCGCCTGACGTCCGCGGCGCCGTCGAGCAGGACGAAGAACTCGCGGCCGCGGTCGCCCTCCTGCAGCAGCTCCTTGCCGGCTGGGACGTCGACCTCGTCGGCGATGGACGCGATCTCGGCGGTCTCGCCTTTCGAGCAGTGGGCAAAGAGCGGCACGTTCCGGATCAGATCTACTTTCGCGTTCCGGCCGAGCTTCACGAGGGCGACTGTACGCGATCGCTCGGCGCCCAGCAATCGGATCTCTGCGCAATCCGATCTCAGTGACGCCGCGTACTGCCGGGTGATGCGCTTTCGGAGCCTCGTCGTCGCCAGCCTCCTCACCGTCGCATCGGCCATCGCGGTCGCGGTTGCCTTTGCAGCGGACGGACAGCTGACCGGCACTGTCGGCCCCGGCTTCACGATCAGGCTCCTCGGTCCAGACGGGCTCGCGGTCCAGAGGGTCACGCCCGGCACCTATCAGCTCGCGGTCGACGATCGCTCGCCCGAGCACAACTTCCACCTGCGCGGCGCAGGCGTCGACGTGGCGACCGCCGTCGAGGACGTCGGCTCGCAGACGTTCTCCGTGACGCTGACGGATGGCCGCTACACGTTCGTCTGCGACCCTCATGCGAGCACGATGCGCGGTGCGTTCGACGTGGGCAGCGGGCCGCCACCGCCGCCTCCTCCGCCGCCGCCTGCCCCGCCTCCGGCGAAGAAGCTGAACGCGAGCGTCGGACCCGGCAGCACGATCTCACTGCGCACGCCGGTCGGAGCGCGCGTGCTCGCCCTGAAGGCCGGCGCCTACGTCGTCACCGTCCGCGATCGGACGAAGCTGCACAACTTCCACGTCACCGGCGCCGGCGTCAACCGGAAGACGGGTGTCGCCCAACTCGCGACGCTCACCTGGAAGCTGACGCTGAAGCGAGGAAAGCTCGTCTTCTTCTCGGACACCAGTCCGGCGAAGCTACGCGGAACCGTCACGGTTTCCTAGCCGCGTCGGCTCGGCTTGATGAGGCCCGCGTCAGGTCCGCCCGCCGCGTGGATCTCGGCCTCGCGCTCGAGCTCGGAGTTCAGCTCGGCGCCGAAGAGGAGCGCGAACGCAGAGTAGTTCAGCCAGAGGAGGAGGACGATCCCGCTCGCCAGGGCCCCGTAGGTCTTCGAGTACGACTCCGAGAAGCTCGTGTAAAGGGCGAAGAGCCCCGAGAGCGCGAGCCACGTGATCCCGCCGAGGAGCGCGCCCGGCGAGAGCCAGCGCCAGTCCCGGATCTCGACGTTCGGGGCCAGGTAGTAGACGATCGAGAAGAAGAGGAGGATCGCGGCGAAGGCGATCGGCCAGCGCGCGATCGACCAGACGAGGTCGAAGGCGCCGCCGAGCCTCGCCTGCTCGGCGATCGCGTTCCCGAGCGGCCCGCCGAAGACGATCAGGAGCAGCAACCCGGCGGTCGTGAGCCCTGTGAGGATCACGAGCAGGATCGCGATCAGCCTCGTCTTCCAGAACGGCCGGGTCTCGACCCGCTCGTAAGCCCGGTTGACGGCCTTCAGCACCGAGCCCATCGCCCCGCTCGCCGCCCAGGTCGCACCTGCCGCGCCCACGAAGAAGGCGAGCACCGAGGTTCCGGTTGACGTCTCCTGCTGGAGCGTGTCGATCGTCAGGAGGACGTCGCCTGGGGCGATCGGGGCGAGGAAGTCCTTCAGCGTGGGGTAGGCGTCAACGAGGTCGAGCAGACCGACGAGGAAGACGACCGCTGGGAAGAAGGCGAGCAGGGAGCTGAAGGCGATCTGCTGGGCCAGGCCCATGCAATCGTCGGCCAGGAACTCGCGGAACGAACGCTTGAAGACAGCGAGCCACTCGGCGCGGGAGAGCCGGTGAGGGCTCGAGGGGGCCGTTCCGACGCGGGTGGTCAGCGCTCGCGGCCCTTGCGGGCGAGGAAGCGCATCGTCGCGCCGATTCCACCGGCGAGGAAGAACCCGGCCCCGAGCGCGCTCGCGGCGACGACGGGGAGGTTGGCACGGAGCTTGCCGGCCACGTCGGTGGCCGCGCCGAGCCCTTCGCGGAGATCCTCGACGGCATGGGCGAGTTGCTCGCGCTCGGTCTCGATCTCGCGCCGGATCGTCTCGGGCGTGCGCCCGTTCAGGCTAGTTGTTGCCATTGGCCTTCAACGCTTCCGTGGTCAGCTTCGCCTCTCGGATTGCCTGCTCCGGTAGTGGCGGGGTGCCCTTCTTGATCCTCCCGAACGCCAGCAGCCCGAGAACGAAAACGACGGCGAAGAGCACGACCGTCACGAGCAGTAGCGCCAGCCAGGTATCGAGGAAGGTCGCGAGCGCGGCTGCGATGGTGACCAGGAGGAATCCAAGCGCGAAGAGGCCGAGGAGAGCGGCACCGAGCCCGAGTCCCAGGCCCATTCCGAGCAAGCCGGCCTTGCGCTTCAGCTCGAGACCGGCGAGCTCGAGCTCGAGCTTCGCGAGCGAGCTTGCGTGCTCGGCCACCTGCTTGGCCGCGCCGCCGACTCCGGACGAGTTACCGGCGGGGGTGGGCATGACCTCTCCAGTCGATCGCCTTAGCGAGGAGCGTGCCGATCCCGAAGGCCGCGCCGGCGACGAGGAACGGGTTCGGACCCGCGACGTTCTGCTGCCGGGAGGCGTGTTGGGGGCCGGACGGAGCGCGTACCGACGTCGCGCCCGGCTCTTGGTTCTTCGGTGCCTCGCCCTTGGCTCGCGCCACAATCAGCGACGGCTTCAGTTTGCGCAGGAAGCTCGCATCGTCGGCTAGTTCGCCAGCAAGCTTTGCGGTGAGGCCGCCGCGCGCCGCCGCTTTGCCGGCGAGCTCGTCCAGCTTGTCGGCGCCGTGCTCGACTGCCTTGTCGCCCTTCGAGCTCATCGCTTCGCGGGCGGCTTCTCGCCCGTGGCGATTCGCCAGATCCCAGAGGCAGCTCGGCGCGCGACCATGGTCGACGCCGCGCCGAGGGCGCCGTAGAGACCGAGCCAGAGAGCCTTGCGCAGCATGCAGACGTGGTTGCCTCAGCCGGGATTCGGCAAACGTTCGCTCCTCTGCGGTTACGGTGAGCGCATGGCTCGGTCGCCCCGCTTGACGAAACCCGAGCGCCAGCGGCTGATCGAGAGCGTGCTCACGAGACGCGGGGTGGGGACGCAGCTCGAGCTACGGGCGGCCCTCGAGGCGGCCGGCTGCACGGTCACCCAGGCGACGCTATCGCGCGACCTGCGCGAGCTCGCAGTCGCGAAGGTGGACGACGAGCTCGGCCGGCCTCGATACGTCCTTTCCGGCGGGCTCTCCGGCGGGCCGCGCGGGCGCGATCCGAGAGCCGCGTTGACTAGGATTCTCGCCCGTTACGGCCGTGGCTTCGCCGCCGCGCAGAACATCGTCGTGATCCGGTCGGAGCTCGGCTCGGCTCCTGCGATCGCTCGTGCGCTCGACCGCGCCCGGCATCCGCTCGTTGTCGGCACCCTCGCCGGTGACGACACCTGCCTCGTGATCGCCGCGAGCGCGGCCGACGCAGAGGCACTCGTCCGGGAGCTGACCTAGCGGACGAACGTCGCCTTCGCGGCGACGATCTGCGTCTCTCCGTCAACCAGCGAGACGGTGGCCTTGACCTGGATGTTCGCGGTCTTCAGTGTGGCCAGCTTGGCCTTGCCGGCACTCGAGAGCTTCAGGTACAGCGTCGGCTGAGTCGGCAACGGCAGGAACGGGGCCGGTCGACCAGGCGGGGCAAGGCTGATCACCGTACCGAGGACCTTGCCACCCGGAACGAGGGTCGCCACGAAGGAGGCGCGGTGCAGTTGGTGCCGCAGCCGAGGGACAGGTCGATGCCCTTGCTCCGGATCTCGCCGATCTTGGGGGTCGAGCGAATCTGGAGGGTCGAGAGCTTGGCCTTGAGGAAGAAGGTCGTCCGCGGCGTCTCGAACTCGATGCGCGGGGCGCTGCTGTCCTTGTTGACGCAGGAGCCGTAGGCGTACATCGTGTAACGGCGGGGCCAGATCAGGAACGCCGAGCCGCTCTCCTCGAGCTTGAAGTCGTCGGCGACGTCACGGCCGAAAGCTCCCACGTGGGCCTTGCCATCGGCGAGGTGGGCGGGCGCGCCTGG
>JACCRW010000020.1 GCA_013813345.1 Actinomycetota bacterium | reverse complement strand
TCGAGGCGCTCGATGTCCTCGGCCTGGCGCTCGGCGAAGCGCGCCTGCATCGCGAGCCGGGCCGCCTTCTCCTGCCGCCAGACGTGCCACTTCCCCGGGAAGTAGACCGACTTGCCGGCCTCGAGCTCGAGCACGGCGGTCCCGACAGACTCCAGGAACCAACGGTCGTGGGCCACGAGCACGATCGCGGCGTCGAGTGTCGATAGCTCCTGCTCGAGCCACTCGATCGAGGCCATGTCGAGGTGGTTCGTCGGCTCGTCCAGGAGCAGCAGGTCAGGCTGGCCCGCGAGCGCGCGGGCGAGTGAGGCGCGCGTGAGCTCGCCACCCGAGAACGTCTCGAGTTCGCGTTCCAGATCGGGATCGCGGAAGCCGAGGCCGCGCAGGACGCTCGTCGCGCGGTCGCGCCAGCCGTAGCCGCCAGCATGCTCGAGCCTTGCCTGCGTCTCGCCGTAGCGGCGCAGCGTCTCCGGTGCGTGGTCGCCGCTCGCCATCGCCTCCTCGAGCCGGCGCAGGTCCCGCTCGGCGGCGACGAGGTCTGCGGCGCCCGAGAGGGCGTACTCGCGCAGCGTCTGGCCGTTCAGACGCGGCGGCCGCTGGTCGTGGAGCGCGACGCGCGCGCCCTTCTCCCAGGCGAGCTCGCCGCCCTGGAGCTCCGTCTCGCCCATCAGCGCGCGCAGCAGCGTCGTCTTCCCGGCCCCGTTCGGCCCGGCGAGCGCGAGGCGATCGCCCCGCTCGACCTTGAACGAGACGCCGTCGAAGAGCGGGTCGCCCGAGTGCTCCTTCCGGAGGTTGGCTGCGATGAGGACTGCCATGCTCCCAGGGTAATGCGCGTTCTGGCTCTCGATGTCGGCACATCCTCCGCACGAACTCGCGTCTACGACGAGCGGGCGGAGTGCGTGCCCGGCGTCGGGCACCAAGAGCGCTATACGACGACGCGCGGCCATTCCGGACGGTTGGGCGAGTTCGACGCCGACGAGCTGCTCGCGGTGGCGCGAGACGCGATGCGGGAGGCGCGGCGCGGGCTGGACGGCCCGGTCGACGCCGTCGCGATCTCGTCGTTCTGGCACAGCCTCGTCTGTCTCGACCGGCAAGGTCGGCCGATCACGCCGCTCCTCACCTGGCGACAGCTCGACGTGGCGGCCGAGGTTCCGCTCGACTCCGCCGCCGTGCATGCGCGTACCGGCTGCCCGCTCCATCCGAGCTTCTGGCCGATGAAGATCGCCGGCCTGAAGGCGAGCGGCGTACGGGCTGCGCGCTACGCCTCGTTCTCGGATCTGCTGACCGACGGTCGGACGAGCCTCTCGATGGCGAGCGGCACCGGTCTGCTGGGACTCGACGGCCGTTGGGACGGCGAGCTGCTGGAGGCGCTCGGCGTTCGCGAGGAGCAGCTCCCGGAGCTCTCCGACGAGCTCGTTCTCGGCGACGGCGCCGCTGCGAACCTCGGCTCGGGCGTACTCGGCCGGGAGCGCGCGGCGCTCACGATCGGGACGTCCGGCGCGCTGCGAACCGTGCACGAGCCGAGCGCCCCGCGACCCGGCCTCTTCCTCTACCGACTCGACGACGCGCGCGTCTGCGAGGGCGGCTCGATCTCCGACGGCGGCAACCTGCTCGACTGGCTCCAGCGGCTCGCCGGGTCGGTTGAGACCGCCGGGATGGCGGACGAGCCTTCACCTCCGCTCGACTTCCTGACGCTCCTCGGCGGCGAACGGAGCCCCGGCTGGAACGCCGCCGCGCGGGGGATCGTCTCGGGTCTCTCGTTCGAGACGACGCCGCGCGACCTCGTGCGGGCGGCGCTCGAGGGCGTCGCCTACCGCTTGGCCGAGATCGGCGAGCTCCTGCCGGAGGTCGAGGAGATCGTGGGGAGCGGCGGCGCGCTGCACCACAATCCGGACTGGGCGCAGATCCTCGCGGACGTGCTCGAGCGACCCGTGACGCTCTCGGCCGTGGCCGAGGCGTCGACACGCGGAGCCGCGCTCTTTGCGCTCGAGCGGCTGGGAGAATCGCCGCCGCCGGCGCCGCTCGGCCGGCGGTTCGAGCCACGGCTCGAGCGGTTCGAGGCACATCGTGCCGCCCGCGAGCGGCAGCGGTTGCTCTACGAGACCGTAACCTGATCCCGTTCGCGGACGAGCCCGCGCGCGGCCTCCGCGATGTGAGCGGCGTCGATCCCGGCCGCGTCGAGCAGCTCCGCCGGCTTGCCCGAGTGCGGTAGCTCCCGGACGGCGAGCTTGATGACGCGTGGCCGCTCCTCGCGGTCGGCAAGCGCGTCGAGCACGGCGTCGCCGAGCCCTCCTTCGGGCCGGTGATCCTCAACGGTGACGATCGGGGACGAGATCGCACGCAGCGTCTCGGCGTCGACGGGCTTGACCGAATAGAGATCGATCACGCGCGCCTCGATCCCGTCGCCGGCCAGCGTCTCCGCCGCCTTCAGCGCTTCGTGGAGCGTGATCCCGGCGCCGATCAGGGTGACGTCATCGCCTTCGCGCAGCGTCCGCGAGCCGCCGATCGGAAAGTCCTCGTCGGCTGCGTAGAGCACCTCGGTGTCTGCGCGGGTCGTCCGCAGGTACGAGATCCCGTCGAGGTCGGCCATGGCGCGAACGAGCGCGGCGGTCTGGTTGCCGTCGCAGGGGTACAGCACCGTCGAGGTGTTGATCGCTCGGAGGGATGCGATGTCCTCGAGCGCCATCTGGGAGGGGCCGTCCTCGCCGATCGAGACGCCGGCGTGGGAGCCGCAGAGCTTGATCGTCGCCTGCGAGATCGCGGCCATGCGCACGAAGTCGTAGGCCCGCGAGAGGAACGCCGCGAACGTGGCCGCAAAGGGCTTCCAGCCGATGATCTGCATCCCGACCGCCGCTCCGATCATCTGCTGCTCGGCGATGTACATCTCGAAGTAGCGCTCCGGAAACGCCTTGCCGAAGAACTCCGAGTACGTGGAGTTGTCGACCTCGCCGTCCAGCGCAACGACGCGCGGATCCTCGCCCCCGAGGCCCGCGAGCGCCTCGCCGTAGGCTTTTCGCGTCGCGACCTTCGACCCGAGCTCGTAACGCGGCCACTCCGCGCCGCCCCGCTCGAAGCTGTGCGCGGCGCCGATGGATGGCTTGGGCACCTCGACGACGATGTTGCGGACGCCGCCGAGCTCTTGCAGCGCCTCCTGCGCGTCCTCCTCGGACATCGCCTTCCCGTGCCAGCCGGGCTGATCCTCGATCTTCGAGTAGCCCTTGCCCTTGAGCGTGCGTGCGATCACGGCTGTCGGCTGCCCCGAGGTCTGCTCCGCCTCCTCGTAAGCGCGATGGATTGCGTCGACGTCGTGGCCATCGATCGTGATCGCGTGCCAGCCGAACGCACGGAACCGCTCCGCGTACGTGTCGACGTCCCAGCCGTGACGCGTCTCGCCCCGTTGGCCGAGCCGGTTGACGTCGACGATCGCCGTCAGGTTGTCGAGCTGCTCGAACGACGCGGCGTCGAGCGCTTCCCACATCGAGCCTTCGGCCAGCTCGCTGTCGCCGCAGATCACCCAGGTGCGGAACGGCAGCCGGTCGAGCTTCTTGCCGGCGAGCGCGAGGCCGACGCCGATCGGGAGGCCCTGACCGAGCGAGCCCGTCGCGACGTCCACCCACGGGAGCATGGGCGTCGGGTGACCTTCCAGCCGCGACCCGAGCTGCCGGTAGGTCATGAACTCCTCCTCGGAGATCGCGCCGGCCGCCCGGAAGAGGCCGTAGACGAGCGGCGACGCATGCCCCTTCGAGAAGATCAGGCGGTCGTTTGCGGGGCTCTTCGGCTGCTCGTAGTCGTACCGGAAGTGGCTCGCGAGCAGCACGGCTGCGAGATCGGCAGCCGACATCGAGGAGGTCGGATGTCCCGAGCCCGCCTTGGCGCTCGCCCGCACCGCGTCGACTCTCAGCTGCTGTCCCAGCTCTCGCCAGAGCTCGCGCTCGTCCATGGTCGGCTCCTCGCTCGTCGTTTGTCGTAACGTAGCGAGCGATGAAGGTCGCGGTCGCATTCGACCATCGCGGCGTCAAGCTGCGCGAGCGCGTGCTCGCGGCGCTCGCCGAGGGCAGGCACGAGATAGTCGACCTCGGCACGGACACCGACACCCGGCGGATCGATTATCCCGACAAGGCGCGCGAGCTCGGCGAGGCGATCCTGGAGGAGCGGGCCGGACGCGGGATCCTCGTCTGCGGCTCGGGCGTCGGCGCCTCGGTCGCCGCCTGCAAGCTCGCGGGAATCCGGGCGGCGGTCTGCCACGACGCCTACTCGGCGCACCAGGGGGTCGAGCACGACGACATGAACGTGCTCTGCCTGGGCTCGGAGATCGTCGGCGGCGAGCTCGCCGCCGAGCTCGTCCGAGCGTTTCTACAAGCGCGCTTCGACGGCGGCGAACGCTACGTGGCGCGGCTCAAGAAAGTCGCCGCCCTCGAGCGAGGGGGTGGATCGTGACTGCGCCGGTCGCAGACACGGTCGCAGAGACGGCAGCAGACAAGGATCATAGTTTCTTTACAAAGAGGAGTTGAAAAGCAGATGGCGAAGTCACGACTGCACGAGCTGAGCGAGCAGGGCGTCAGCGTCTGGATCGACTCGCTCTCGCGGGAGATGCTGGAGACGGGCGAGCTTGCGCGCCTGATGGAGGAGGACGCCGTCGTCGGCGTCACCTCGAACCCCTCGATCTTCCAGAAGGCGATGGCGACCGGCGACTGGTACGACGAGCAGTTGCGCGAGGTCGCGAAGAGCGAGGACGACCCGACCGAGATCTTCCTCCGGCTTGCGATTGAGGACATCAAGGATGCCTGCGACCTCCTGCGCCCGGTCTGGGACGGCGGTGGGGGCCAGGACGGCTACGTCTCGCTCGAGGTCGATCCGACGCTCGCCTACGACCGCGAGCGCACCTTCGAGCAGGCGATGCGCCTCCACGAGGACGTCGACCGGCCGAACCTGTTCGTCAAGATCCCGGCGACCGAGCCGGGCCTCGGCGCGATCGAGGACTCGATCGCGCGCGGCAAGTCGATCAACGTGACGCTGATCTTCTCGCTCGAGCGCTACAAGGCGGTCGTCGAGGCGTATCTGCGCGGGCTCGAGCGGCTGGTCGAGGACGGCGGCCACCCGAAGCCGGTCGCGTCGGTCGCAAGCTTCTTCGTCTCGCGGGTCGATACCGAGGCAGACAAGCGGCTCGAGGCGGCTGGCAACTCGGCTCTTCAGGGCAAGCTCGCGATCGCGAACGCGAAGCTCGCCTATCGGCACTATCTCGAGGCATTCTCCGGGCCGCGCTGGGAGGCGCTCGCGGCGAAGGGCGCGACGAAGCAGCGCTGCCTCTGGGCGTCGACCTCGACGAAGAACCCTGCCTACCGCGACGTTCTCTACGTCGAGGAGCTGATCGGCCCGGAGACCGTCAACACGATGCCCGCTGAGACGATCGTCGCCTTCCAACACCACGGCGAGGTCAAGCCCGACTCGCTCACGAGTGACGTGGAGGAGGCCGAGCAGCTCCTCGTCTCGCTCCGCGAGGCCGGGATCGACTACGACGACGTGACCGACACGCTCGAGCGCGAAGGCGTCCAGAAGTTCGCCGACTCGTTCGAGGAGCTGCTCGAGGGGATCCGCGCGAAGCGGTCGGAGCTTGCCGCAGCGTGAAGTCGCTCGTCGAGCGCATCTGGGCATACGACGCCTCCGTCTGGACCGGCGGCGACGAGGATCGCTGGCTCGGCTGGCTCGACGTCGTCGAACGCATTCGACCCCATGTCGAGGAGCTGAACGCGTTCGCCGACGGTGCGAGAGAGCAGTTCGACGCCACCGTACTCGTCGGAATGGGCGGCTCGAGCCTGGCTCCCGAGGTGTTGCGCCGCGCCTTCGAGGTCGAGTCGTTCCACGTCCTCGATACGACGCATCCCCTGGCGATCCGTCGTCTGGCGCAGAGCCTCGACCTCGAACGGACGCTGTTTCTCGTCTCGTCCAAGTCCGGCTCGACGCTCGAGACCCGTTCGCACCTCGAGTACTTCTGGGAGCAGACGGGCGGCCGCGGGGCGCAGTTCGCTGCGATCACCGACCCAGGCTCCGAGCTCGAGCGCATCGCGACCGAGCGCGGCTTCCGAGCCGTCTTCGCGGGCGAGCCCGAGATCGGCGGTCGCTACTCGGCCCTGTCGATGTTCGGGCTGGTTCCGGCCGCTCTGCTCGGCGTCGAGCTGGATCGCTTCCTCGACCGCGCTGCCGTGATGATGGATGCCTGCCGCGGCGAGGACTTCAATCCCGGCTTCGAGCTCGGCTTGCGGCTTGGCGAGGGCTGGCGCGAGGGCCGCGACAAGGTCTGCCTCGACGCAAGCTCGACCGGGTTCGGGCTCTGGGCCGAGCAGCTCCTCGCCGAATCGACCGGGAAGCAGGGCAAGGGCCTCGTCCCGGCGCCGGGCGAGTCCCTCGAAGGGCGCGATCGCCAGTGCGGCGAGCTTCTGCTCGACGACTCGTACGACCTCGGAGCCGAGTTCTACCGGTGGGAGTTCGCGACCGCGGTCGCCGGCCACGTGCTCGAGATCCATCCCTTCGATCAGCCGAACGTGCAGGCGGCGAAGGACAAGACGAACGAGGTTCTCGCAGCGGGAGACGCGGACGTCGGACCGCGCGGCGAGCTCGACGAGCTGCTCGCGCAGGCGGAGGACGGCGATTACGTCTGCATCCAGGCGTTCATCGACCCTGCCCGAGAGAACGAGCTCTCGCCGCTCCTCGAGCGCGCCCACGCGACCGGCTGTGTCGTCACCTCCGGACTCGGGCCGCGCTATCTCCATTCGACCGGGCAGCTCCACAAGGGCGGGCCGAACACCGGCCTGTTCGTCCAGGTCGTCGACGAGACCGGCGAGGAGCTGGCGATCCCGAACAAGGACTTCGGCTTCGGCCGTCTGATCCGCTCGCAGGCGGCCGGCGACCTCGCCGCACTCGAAGAGAACGACCGGCGCGTGATCCGTCTACGACTCGAGGAGGTCGAATGAAGATCGGAATGGTCGGCCTGGGCCGGATGGGCTCCGGGATGACGAAGCGGCTCGAGCAGGCAGGCCACGAGATCGCGACCT
>JACCRW010000001.1 GCA_013813345.1 Actinomycetota bacterium | reverse complement strand
CGGTCGCGCAGGGCCACGTCCTTGACGTCGCCGACGCCGAGACCGTCGACGAAGGTGACGCCCGACTCGATCCGCTCGGGCAGCAGCCGGACGCCGCTCGCGGAGAGCTCGACGACCGATCCGTTCTCGGCCATCACGATCCCGGCGGCCGGCACACCTGCTTGGCGAGCGAGCTTCGCGTGCGCCGCCTGCATCCGGTACTCGCCGTGGATCGGCATCACCGCCTTCGGCCGCAAGAGCGCGATCATCGTCCGCAGCTCCTCGGAGTTCGCGTGGCCGGAGACGTGGACGGGTGCGATCTCCTCGTGCAACACCTCGGCGCCTGCCTTCGCGAGTCGGTTGATCGAGTCGTGGACGCGCAGCTCGTTCCCGGGCACCGGGCGTGCCGAGAGGATCACCGTGTCGCCACGCTCGACCCCGATCGTCGGGTGGTCGCCGTAGGCGATCCGTGTCAGCGCCGACATCGGCTCGCCCTGGCTGCCGGTGCAGAGGATCATCACCTCGCCAGGCGGCAGCGACATCGCGTCCTGCGGCTTCACGATCACGTCGTCGGAGACGTCGAGGTAGCCGAGCTGGCGCGCGATGTTCAGGTTCTTGCGCATCGAGCGGCCGACGATCGCGACCTTCCGGTTCACCTGCACCGCGACCTCGATCGCCTGCTGCATCCGGTGGATGTTCGAGGCGAACGAGGCGATCAGGACCCGGCCCGTGCGCACCGGGATCAGTTGCCGGAAGCCCTCGCCGACGAGCCGCTCGGACCCGGTCATCCCGGGCCGTTCCGCGTTCGTCGAGTCGCCGAGGAGCAGGTCGACGCCCTGGTTGCCGAGATTGGCGAGCCGGCCGACGTCGGTCTTCAGGCCGTCGACGGGCGTGTGGTCGAGCTTCCAGTCGCCGGTGTGGACGACACGGCCCGCCTCGGTCTGGAGCACGATCGCGACGCAGTCCGGGATCGAGTGGGCAACCCGGACGAAGTCGAGCTTGAAGGCGCCGACCTCGATGGGCCGGTCCGGCTCGATCTCGCGAAGCGTCGTCGCGCTCGCGAGCCCATGCTCGTCGAGCTTCGACTTGATCAGGCCGAGCGTCAGCTTCGTCCCGATCACCTCGTCGCAATCGACTTGGCGGAGCAGGTACGGAAGGCCACCGACGTGATCCTCGTGTGCATGCGTGAGCACCACCGCGCGCACGCGCCGGTCGCGCAAGTAAGAGATGTCCGGGAGGACGAGATCGACGCCGAGATGCTCGTCGCGCGGGAAGGCGAGCCCGGCGTCGACGACGACGATGTCGTTGCCGTACTCATAGACGGTCATGTTCTTGCCGACCTCGCCGAGGCCGCCGAGCGGGACGATCCTGAGCACTCCGTTCATCGCGATGAGTGTATGGCCGATCTAGGCCGCTGCGGGTGCAACCAGGCCGAGCCGGTTCAGACAGTCGCGTACGCGCTCGAGCTCGTCGTCGGTCGGATCGACGAGCGGCAGGCGGTGGCCGCCGACGTCGTGCCCGAGGAGATTCAGCGCCGCCTTGATCGCGATCGGGTTCCCGACGACCCGCAGCAGCTCGATCGAGGGCTGGAGCTCGCGATCGAGCTCGCGGGCGGCATCGTGCTCACCCACCTTCCAGCGGCGAACGAGCTCTTTCACCTGCGGCCCAACGACGTGCGTGTGGACGCAGACACCGCCGGTACCGCCGAGCTCGAGGAAGGGCAGGATCAGGTCGTCGTCCCCGGCGTAGAGAGCCAGGCCGAGCTCGACGATCCGGCGCGCCTGCTCGAGGTCGTCGTTCGCCTGCTTCACCGCCTGCACGTTCGGGATCTCGGCGAGCTCGGCGATCGTCTCGGACTCGATGTTGATCACGACGCGGCCCGGGATGTTGTAGACGACGATCGGCCTGTCGGTGACCGCGGCGATGGCCTTGAAGTGCTCGACGATGCCGCGGGCGGGCGGCTTGTTGTAATAAGGCGTCACGACGAGAAAGGCATCGACGCCGAGCTCGTGGGCTCGCTCGGTCAGGTGAACGGAATGCGCGGTCGAGTACGTGCCCGTGCCGGCGACGACGGTTGCGCGATCGCCGATCTCGTCGAGCGCGGCCGCATAGAGCTCGAAGCGCTCGTCGTCGGAAAGCGTCGGCGACTCGCCAGTCGTGCCCGTGACGACGAGCCCGTCCGATCCGTTCGCGACGAGATGCCGCGCGAGCGCCCGGAAGC
>JACCRW010000442.1 GCA_013813345.1 Actinomycetota bacterium | reverse complement strand
CCGCCGAGGTGCTCGGCGAGCCGGGCCCGATCGATACGACGCGGATCCGCCGCGCCTTTCGCGGTGCCAGCGACGCGGCGTACCGCGCCGTGCGCCGGCCCGTCGAGGGGACCATGCTCTCGGTCATCCGCGAGCTCGCCGAGGAGGCCGAGAACCCGCGGCACGCGGCGCTCTCGCCGCTCGAGCTCTTCCGGGCGCTCGTCGCGCGCGGCGAGGAAGCGCTCGCGCGGACGCCGGAGCAGCTAGCCGTGTTGCGGGAGGCAGGGGTCGTCGATGCGGGCGGCGCGGGCCTGCTCGAGATCGTGCGCGGGATCTCGGCGGCGCTCGCCGGGGAGCCCGTGCCCGAAGCGCCTGCAGAGGATGCGCACGAGGCGGGGATCGACGCGATCCACCAGGAGCTCTCGCCGTTCCGCTACTGCACCGTCTTCGTCGTCGAGGGCGAGGATCTGGACGCGGACGCGCTCGAGACGCAGCTCGAGCGGTTGGGCGACTCGCTGCTCGTCGTCGGCGATTCGGCCGCGCTGAAGATCCATGTCCACACCGACGATCCCGGCGCCGCGCTCGCACTCGCGACGGCCCTCGGCACGATCGAGGGAGTCGAGATCGCGAACATGCACAGGCAGACAGAGCAGCGCTCCGAGCGGCTGCTCGAGTCGGTGGCGGATCGCGGACCCGACCTCGGCCTGGTCCTGGAGACGGGGATCGTTGCGGTCGTTCCCGGCGCCGGGAACAGGCGGCTCTTCGAGAGCTACGGCGCGACGCGCGTGATCGAGGGCGGGCAGACGATGAACCCGTCCACGGAGGACATCGTCAGGGCGATCGAGGCGACGCCCGCAACCGAAGTGCTCGTGCTGCCGAACAACTCCAACGTGATCCTCTCGGCAGAACAGGCGGCGAAGCTGGCGACGAAGCCCGTGCGGGTGATCCCGTCGCGGTCCGTCCAGGCCGGGCTCGCCGCGATCGTCCGCTATCTCCCCTCGCTGAGCGCGGCGGAGAACGAGACGGCGATGGTCGCGGCGCTCGAGCAGGTCGCGACCGGCGAGGTCACGATCGCCTCGCGCGACGTCGAGCTCGACGGCGTCGCCGTCCGCAAGGGCTCGTATCTCGGTCTCGCGGAGGGGGAGGCCGTGGCGTCGTCGGCCGACTTCGACGAGGTCGCCTTCGCGGTCGTCGAGCGGCTGCTCGGAAACGGCCGCGAGGTGCTGACGATCCTCACCGGGGCCGACGAGCCCGAGCTCGCCGGAATCCTCCGCCGGTTGGAGGAGAGTCATCCGGACGTCGAGCTAGACGTGCAGCCCGGCGGCCAGCCGCACTATCCGCTGCTGCTCGCGGCCGAATAGGTGCCGAATGAGTGAGAGCCTGACGACGCCGATCCGAATCCTGCTCGTCGAGGACAACGACGTCTTCCGTCAGGCGCTCGAGCTTCTGCTCGGGCTCGAGGCGGGCCTCGAGGTCGTCGGCGCGGTCACCGACGGCACCGCGGTCGTCGCGGCCTGCGAGGCGTTCGATCCCGACGTCGTCGTGATGGACTTCCGCCTGCCGGGGATGGACGGCGTCGAGGCCACGGCGGCGCTGCAGGCAGAGCGTCCGGAGATCGCGGTCGTGTGCCTGACGGCGTCCGCGAGCCCGCGGGAGCTCGAGGCGCTCGCGACGGCCGGTGCCGTCGCCTGCCTCCGGAAGGATCAGCCGCTCGACGAGATCGTCGGCGCGATCCGCGCTGCGGGGGCGCCGGCGTGACGACGCTGACCCACGAGAACACGGCGATCGTGATCGACTCGACCGCTGACTTTCCCGAGGCGCAGGAGCGCTTCCCGAACATGCGGGTCGTCCCGCTCTACGTCAACTTCGGCGCCGAAAGCTTCCGCGACTACGTCGAGCTCGACCCGCACACGTTCTACGCGCGGCTGCGCGCTGCCTCGGCCACCCCGACGACCTCGCAGCCGACCCCGCAGGACTTCCTCTCGACCTACGAGGAGCTCGCCGCCTACGAGCGCGTCTACTCGCTGCACATCTCGTCCCGGCTCTCCGGCACGTTCGGCAGCGCGACGCTCGCGGCCCAGGAGGCGGGCGGCGATCGGGTCCGATTGGTCGACACCGAGTCCGTCTCCGTCGGGATCTCGATGCTGGCGCTCGGAATTCAGCGGCTGCTCGAGCGCGGGACGACCGACGCGACGATCGAGACGCTCGCGGAGAGCTACCGGCAGCGTTCCGGGCTGCTCTTCACCGTCGACACGCTCGAGTTCCTGGCGAAGGGTGGCCGGATCGGCCGGGCGCGGGCGCTCGCCGGCAGCCTGCTCAACGTCAAGCCGATCCTGACGATCGCCGGCGGGGAGGTTGTGCCGCTCACGCGCGTCCGTGGCCGCCAGAAGGCGCTTCAGGAGTTCCGGCGCCGGTTCGAGGAGGCGACGACCGAATCGGACGGCCTCCACGTCGGGATCGCGCACGCCGAGGCCGACGAGGCGGTCGCGCAGCTCCAGGCTCTCGTACTCGAGGCCCGCCCGCAGGCCCAGATCGAGCTCGTGACCTCGCTCGGCGCCGTCGTCGGCACCCACGCCGGCCCCGGCACCGTCGGCTTCTTCTGGTTCCAGGATTAGTCCGGCCGGACCGACTGCGATACTCGGCGGATGCGCCGGCTCCCGCCCGGTTTCGCCGCTCTGGACCCGCCCGAGGGCGGCTGGCCGCCGACTCGCGGCCGCTTCCGGCCCGAGCGGCTCGAGGCGCCCGTCGAGACGCTGCCCGGGGTCGGGCCAACGCTCGCGAAGCGGCTCGCGAAGCTCGGGCTCGAGCGGGTCGGCGATCTGCTCTCGCATCGCCCGCGCCGGTACGAAGAGCCGGCCCCGCAGCGACGGATCGCGGAGCTCTCTCTTGCTCCACCTGGGGGCGACGAGGAAGCTCTGATCGAGGGCGAAATCCTGAAGACCTCGTCGCGCCACGGTCGCGGCCGATTGCGGATCCTGACCGCCCAGGTTGCGGACGCCTCCGGTCAGATCTCGGCCACCTGGTTCAACCAGCCGTGGCTGCAAGAGAAGCTCGTGCCGGGCACCCGCGTCCGCCTGCGCGGGACGACGAACCGCTACGGCTTCCAGGTGCGCTCCTTCGACCTGAACGGCGGCGGCGCGACAGCGGACTACGCACCGGTCTATCCCGCGAGCGAGGAGATCTCCGCCGCGAAGGTGCGCGAGCTGGTCACGAACGCGCTAGCGCACGTTCGTGACTACCCCGATCCGCTGCCCGTCTCCGTCAAGCTGGAGCGAGGGCTTCCGTCGAAGTCCGATGCGCTCTTCGCGCTGCACGCCCCGCGCTCGCTCGCCGAGGCGGAGGAGGGGAGACGCCGGCTCGCCTTCGACGAGCTGCTCGTCCTCCAGCTCGCGCTCGCTCGGCAGAACGCGGAGCGGGAGCAGGCGGTCGCAGCGGCTCTCCCCGAGCCGGGCGAGCTGATCGACCGCTATCGCGCTGCGCTGCCCTTCACGCTCACCGAGCACCAGGAGAGCGCGATCGCGGAGCTCGACGCCGATCTCGCCCGGACGACGCCGATGCAGCGCCTGCTCCAGGGCGATGTTGGCTCCGGCAAGACCGTCGTCGCGCTCTACGCGCTCCTGCGCGCGGTCGAGGCGGGTCGGCAGGGAGCCTTGATGGCGCCGACGGAGACGCTCGCCGAGCAGCACTTCCTCACGATCGAGGGGATCTGCGCGCAGCTGGGTGTCTCCTGTGCGCTCGTCACCGGCTCGGCGAGGTCGCCGGATGCCGCGCTCGCGGACGTCGTCGTCGGGACGCACGCCCTGATCCAGCAGGGCTTCGAGCTCCGCGACCTCGCCGTCGCGGTCGTCGACGAGCAGCATCGCTTCGGCGTCGAGCAGCGCTCGGCGCTTGCCGAGGGTCGCAGCCCGCACGTCCTCCACATGACCGCCACGCCGATCCCGCGCACGCTCGCGCTCACGGTCTATGGCGACCTCGCGGTGAGCGAGATCGCGAAGCCGCCCGCCTCGCGCAAGCCGATCGTGACGGCCTGGGTGACGGACGAGCGCAGCTCCGAGGCGTACACGCGGCTTCGCGCGCACCTCGCGGAGGGCCGGCAGGCCTACGTCGTCTGCCCGCTGATCGAGGAGTCCGCGACGTCGCCCGCACGGGCCGCCGAGCAGGAAGCCGATCAGCTTCGCGGCGGCGAGCTAAAAGGCTTCAGGGTTGGTTGCATGCACGGGCGGCTGAAGCCGGCGGCGCGCCGGGAGCTGATGGCGAGCTTCAAGGCGCGCGAGCTCGACGTCCTCGTCGCAACGACCGTGATCGAGGTCGGGGTCGACGTCCCGAACGCGACGATCATGATCGTCCAGGAAGCCGATCGCTTCGGGCTGGCACAGCTCCATCAGCTCCGGGGGCGCGTCGGCCGGGGCGCCGAGCAGTCCTATTGCCTCCTGATCTCGCGCGCGAAGGAGGAGCTGACCGAGTCGGCGACCGAGCGATTGACGGCGCTCGTCGCCTCGACGGACGGCTTCGAGCTCGCCGAGCGCGACCTCGAGATCCGCGGCGGCGGCCAGCTCCTCGGCGCCCGCCAGTCGGGGCTCTCGGATCTCCGCTTCGCGCGGATCACGAAGGACCTCGGGCTGCTCGAGGCCGCCCGCGACGCGGCCCGGTCGCTGCCGGTGGAGACGATGACGGCGGAGGTCGATGCGCTGCTCGGCGGAGCGGAGCACCTTGGCGCGTCGTGACGTTGAGCAGCTAGCGAGCGCCGAGGCCCAGGAAAGCCGACTCGCCCATTGCCGCTAGAGAGGCGGCGGCGATCTGAAGGCGGCCTGAACCGGCCAAAGCGTCGGCGCAGGGTCGAAGCGGCAGAGGAAGATCAGCTCCGCGTCGTCGCCGTGCCCGGTGACCGCGTGTTCCCACGAGTCAGGGAGCCCGGGCGGTGCATCGAAATGGAAGAAGTGGCTTCGGGCCGGTCTCCCAAGACCATCACGATGGTCGTGCGTGCCTAGAAGCGTTGGCTCGGAAGTCAGGCGCACGCCCGTTTCCTCGGCTACCTTCACGCACGGCGGCGTCACGGACGTCCTCACCGGGTTCCAACCCGCCCGCTGGAACCTGCGTTCCGGAGTCAGGATGGTCTCGGTGCTCGAAGACGAGAAGGTAGTGGTCACGCTCGACGTAGACGACGACTCGATGCCTCAACTCGTCAGAATCCTAGTGGGCGTGTGCGAGAGGAACCCGCACTGCGCCGGTGTGCTGACATCGGCCCGATCCGGCCTGGTGGTAGCATGTGACCACGATGACGCGCATCGGTATCCGGGAGCTCCGCGACACTCTCACGCAGACGATCCGGCGCGTGCGCGCGGGTGAGAGCGTGACCGTCACGCACGACGGAGAGCCGGTAGCGATCCTCTCGCCGTATCCCGAAGACCGGCTCGCGCAGCTGATCGCGGAGGGGAAGGTGCGCCCCGCGCTGAAGCCGCTCAGGCCGCTTCCCGAGCCGGTGCAGGTGACGGGCCCGATGACCGCGAGCGAAGCGCTCGAGGACGATCGCGGCGACTGATCTCGTCTACGCCGACTCCTCCGCGCTCGTCAAGCTGGCAGTCGACGAGCAGGAAACCGAGGCGCTCCGCGCCTACGTCGATCGAGCAACGTTCGAGCTGATCAGCTCGGTGCTCGCGATCGTCGAGGTCCAGCGCGGGATCCGACTGGCCGATCTCCGAACTCCGGTCCGGACTGCGCACGACGTGCTCGATCGCGTCCTGCTCATCGATCTCGACCGCGGGCTCCTGCACGACGCAGTCTCCTTCACCTCGTCTCGCGTCCGCTCGCTCGACGCCATCCACCTTGTCAGCGCCCGCCGATCGGGCGCACGGCAGATGCTCGTTTACGACCGCCGACTCGCCGAGGCCGCCTCGGCGGCAGGGCTCGAGGTGCTCCAGCCAGGGGTCTAGGGAAGCAGCTCGAACGAATCGACGTGCTTCGGCCGCACGACCGAGAAGTGCCGGCGATCTAGCGTGGCGATGGTGGTGAGCCCGAGCCGCTCGGCGGCCGCCACGACCGACGCATCGACGGTGCCGAGCGGCAGGTCGCCGTACCGCTCCACGAGCTCGGCGATGCGGAGCCAGTCAGACGCGTGAACGGGCTCGACGATGAGATTTCCCAGCCCGAGATCGGTGAGAAAGCGAAGCTCCGCGTCCGGGTGCAGACGCGCCGCCATCAGATGCGTCACCTCGGCAACCGTCAGGACGGGAACCAGCAGCGGGCCGGTGAAGCTCTCGAGTAGCGCGAGGCACCGGTCGTGATCCGCGGCGTCGCGATCCGCCACGGCGAGCAATGGCCCGGCGTCGACTACGAGCGCCGTGGATCGCTCCACTCTTCGGCGAGGATCTCCTCGATGCGGGAGGCGATCGTGCCATCCCCGCTCGCGCCGGCCGCCGTGAAGAGGAAGCGGCGCCGGTCCGGCGGCCCGCCGTTGGCATAGAGCTCGAGCGCTTCCCGAATCACTTCCGAGAGCGTGCCGTTGCGCTGCGCTGCGATGTGTCGCAGCTTTGTGTCAAGTTCCTCACTGATCTTGATCGTCGTCCGCTTCATGGGTATGCCAGCATACCAATCGTGAGAATCGTCGCCGGCAGCCATCGTGGCTCCCGGATCGCCGCGCCTCCCGGGCTCGCGATCCGGCCGACCGGCGACCTGGTCCGCGAGGCCGCCTTCAACCTGATCGGCCCGGTCGATGGCGCGACGGTGCTCGACCTCTACGCCGGCTCGGGCGCGCTCGGGCTCGAGGCGCTTTCCCGCGGCGCGGCGAGCGTGATATTCGTCGAGTCCGATCGCCACGCCTGCCGCGTGATCTCCGAGAACCTCGCGAAGCTGCGCTTCACGGGCGGGCAGGTCGCCTGCGCCGACGCGATCTGGACGCTGCGGCAGGAGACACGCAGCTACGACCTCGTGCTCGTCGACCCTCCCTACGAGCAATGGGCGGAGCTGGAG
>JACCRW010000433.1 GCA_013813345.1 Actinomycetota bacterium | reverse complement strand
CCCTTGACCTTGCGCAGCACCGCACGCCGGTTCGGGAGGCGGTCGTTGTTCACGGTGCAGGCAGCCCTTATCGCGCGCAGAGCAACCTGGACCGCACCGAAGGTCGGAGGCCCGAACGACTCGAGCTCCGAACGCGGGTTGTCTCGCTTCCAGCCGTCGATCAGCGACTTGTTGTAGGCGATCCCGCTGATGTCGGGAGCGAAGTTCGAGACGTACGAGCCGGCCAGCTTGAACTGGGCGGGCGAGTTCGCGCCGTCGCCGCCGAACACCTTCGCCCGCTTGCCCTGCTCGAGCAGCTGCTGCCCGAACGTCTGGGCGTCAGCAGGCTGCTGCGTCGGGAAGAAGACGATGTCCGCGTCGCTCGGCGTCCTCGTCACGAGCGACGAGAAGTCCGTCGTCCGCACTGAGGTCGAGAGCCGGACGGTATCGACGTTCCCCGCCCGCAGGACGGTCTGCGCCGCGTCGGCCAAACCGACCGAGTAGGGCTCCTGGAAGTCGATCAGCACGACCTTCTTCACCTTCAGCGTGTTGATCATGTAGCGCGCGTCCGTCGGGCCCTGGACGAAGTCGCCCGGAACGACCCGGAAGAAGCCGGGCGTGCCTTCGCGTGGGGTGCCCTTGGTCAACGACGTCCGCGTCGCGGACGGCGAGATGTGCGGGACGCCCGCCGCGAAGTACGTCTGGCTCGTTGCCGCCACCGCACCCGACGTGGCCGGGCCGATCACCGCGACGACGCTCTGATCCGCGACGTACTTCTGCGCCAGTGCCTGAGCGGGTGCGGGGCCTTGCTCGACCGGCGTGTCGCCGGTCAGGAGCCGCACCTTCAGCCCGAGCCCTGGAGCGAGCCGCTTGACCGCGTACTTCGCCCAACTGAGCTGCGCGTTGCCGAGGAAGCCGGCACCGCCGGTCAGCGGGGTCACGATCGCGATCTTCAACGTGCTCTTGCAGCTCACGGCCTGCTGAGCGTCGCTTCCTGTTGCGGCCGTCGGCCTCGCGACTGCGGAGGCCGCGAGTACCGCGGCGATCCCGGTCACGAGCGCCAGAACGATGGCCCTCTTCATTCGGTGCCCTCCTTGTGGGTTCTGATCCAAGTATTGGTTTGCGTCGTATTCGACGTTTTCTGCGTCAACTTGTTGCCCTTGCTGCCGCCGCGTCGTAGGAGCGAGAGGCCGGATCGCCGGATGGATGGAAGACGCCGAGGATCCGCATCACCCCCGGCCCGGTGTTCTCGATGCAGTGCACCTGCTCCGGCGGCAGGTGGAAGCAGGAGCCCGGCCGGAGCGGAATCTGCTCTCCGTCGATGTGCGCGATCCCCTGTCCTTCGACGATGAAGCCGACCTCGTCGTAGGTGTGGCTGTGGTCGGGCGCCCGGCACGGCTCGACGACGCCCACGAACTGCGTCACCTCGGCGCAGCCCGCGTCCTCGTTGACGAGGTAGCGAAACGTGCGCTTCGCATCCGCTCGCAGCTCCGGTTGCTCGGCGAAGCGGATCGTGACCCGCCGGCCGTCGCGGTCCTCACCAGGCGGCGAGGCGACCGAGACCACGAGCACCTCGTCCAGGCCCGCGTTCTCGACCGAGTACCGCTCGCCCGCGCGGATGTAGACACCCGTATCGGCCTCGAGCGGATGCGGCTCCCCGTCGAGCGCCAGCGTCCCCGCGCCGGAGACGACGTAGAGGAGCTCGTCTCGCTCGTCGTCGCCTCGCTCGAGCGAGCGCCCCGGAGCGAACCGGAGCACCCGCTGCTCGAGCAGACCGGCGTCGATCGTCACCTTCTCGAACGTCGTGTCGCCCTCGGGACGCTGTCCGTCGAGATCGTGCTCGGAGACCACCGCTGCCTGCCGCATCGCGTAATCACACCGCGTCGGCGCTGACATGTCAACAAGTGGAGCCTCGCCGTTCGGCGTCCCATCTAAAGTGCGGATTGTGAACGTCGTCGAGGCCGTCGAGCTGCGCCGCACCTACAAGACCACCACCGGCACGATCCGGCGGCGCTCGCTCGAGGTCGAAGCGGTGCGCGGGGTCAGCTTCTCGATCGCGGAGGGCGAGCTCTTCGGCCTGCTCGGCCCGAACGGCGCCGGCAAGACGACGACGATCAAGATGCTGATCACGCTCCTCATCCCCACCTCGGGCGAGGCGCGCGTGCTCGGGCACGACGTCGTCAAGGACGCGCGTTGGGTCCGCGAGCGGATCGGCTACGTCTTCGGCGGCGACCGCGGCCTCTACGAGCGGCTCTCCGCGATGGACAACCTCCGCTACTTTGCCGAGCTCTACGGCGTCGAGCCGAAAGGGCAGCGCGCTCGGATCGACGAGTTGCTCGAGCTGGTGGGACTCAAGGGCCGCGAGAAGGAGCGTGTCGAGGGCTACTCGCGCGGAATGCGCCAGCGCCTCCACATCGCACGCGGGCTGCTCCACGATCCGCCGGTCGTCTTCCTCGACGAGCCCACGATCGGCGTCGACCCCGTCGGTGCGCGCGAGCTCCGCGCCACGATTGCCTCGCTGACGGCCTCCGGCAAGACCGTGCTCCTGACGACGCACTACATGTTCGAGGCCGACGCGCTCTGCGACCGGATCGCGGTGATCGCGAACGGCGAGATCGTCGCGCAGGGGACACCGAGAGAGCTGAAGGCGGGCGTCGCCGACGGCAGCGTCGTCGAGGTTGAGGTCTTCGGCGTCGAGGAGCGCTCGGTCGAGCGGCTGCGGGAGCTCGCCGGCGTGCGCGCGGTGACGGTCGAGGATCGGGAGCAGAAGCAGCTCCTGATCGTCCAGACCGCGCCCGGGCTCGAGCTGACGCACGCGATCCTC
>JACCRW010000425.1 GCA_013813345.1 Actinomycetota bacterium | reverse complement strand
GCCACGAGGCGACCGTCTCCAAGATCGGCGAGGAGCAGCTCTTCTACCTGATGAGCCGCGGCCTGACCGAGTCCGAGGCGAGCGCGATGATCGTCTCCGGATTCGTCGAGCCGATCACGAAGGAGCTCCCCCTCGAGTACGCGGTCGAGATGAACCGGCTGATCCAGCTCCAGATGGAGGGCTCGGTTGGCTAGCCCGGTGACGGGCCTCGACTTCGTCGCCGTGCCGTCCACCGACTGGAAGCGATCGCGCGCTTTCTACGTCGACACGCTGGAGCTGCGGCCCGACGAGACGGGCGACGCCGAGTTCTGGGTCGGTGAGACGTGCTTCGGGATCTATGAGCCGGCCACGTACGGGATGGAGTTCGCGCCGCAGAAGCAGGCGCACCTCGCGCTGCATGTCGAGGACATCGCCGCCGCGCGCGCCGAGCTCGAGGCGAAGGGCATCGAGTTCCTCGGCGAGACCTCGATACGGGCGTCTGCCACATGGCGTTCTTCCAGGATCCCGACGGCAACGACCTGATGCTCCACCACCGCTACGTGCCGCGCAGGCAGGGACGCAGCGACTCGTGATCGTCGTCGAACGGACGGACTTCGTGTCCGTGCCGGTGCAGGATATGGAGCGGGCGCGGCGCTTCTACGGGGAGACGCTGGGGATCCACAGCCCGAATCCCGAGGCGGCGTGGCCCGAGTTCGAGACCGGCAACGTCAGCCTCTATCTCGTCGATCCGACCGCGATCGGTGCCGAGTTCGCACCGCACACCTCGCACATCGCGCTCCGCGTCGCCGACGTTGCGGCCGTGCGCGAGGAGCTCGAGGCGGCGGGAGTCGAGTTCGACGGCGAGATCATGGACACCGGTGTGTGTCACATGGCCTTCTTCAAGGATCCCGATGGAAACGCGCTGATGCTGCACCGCCGCTACGCGCCGACGACGAACGCGAGTAGCTCGTGATCGACGTCGAGCGCACGGACTTCGTCTCGGTGATCGTTCGCGACCTCGAGCGGGCGAAGACGTTCTACGGGGAGACGCTCGGGATTCGGCCGAACACGAAGGCGCACGCGTCGTATCCCGAGTTCGAGACCGGCAACCTGACGATCTCGCTCCGGGCCGAAGCCGACCACTTCACGCCCTCGCGCACGGCGATCGCGCTCCGCGTCCCTGACGTCGACGCCGCACGAACGAAGCTGGAGAGCGTCGGAGTCGCGTTCGCCGGAGAGACGTTCGACACCGGGGTCTGTCACGTGGCCTTCTTCGGCGACCCCGACGGCAACGCGCTGATGCTGCACAATCGCTATGCGCTGGTCGGGGGCTGACGTGCAGATCGAGAAGACCGACTTCGTCGCGATCCCCTCGCAGGACGCCGAGCGGGCCGCCGCCTTCTACGGCGAGACGCTTGGGCTCCGCAGCGACGAGCACTCGCAGTACGAGTTCTGGGCCGGCGACATCTGCCTCGGGATCTGGGAGCCGGCGAAGATGGGGATGGAGTTCCAGCCGTCGAAGAACGGCCACGTCGCGTTCCACGTTCCCGACGTCGCGGCTGCGCGCGAGGAGCTGGAAGGCAAGGGCGTGACCTTCAACGGCGAGACATTCGACACGGGCGTCTGCCACATGGCGCTCTTCGAGGATCCCGACGGCAACGACCTCATGCTGCACAACCGGTACGCGCCCTACTCGGGCGATTCCGCGGCCTGATGCAGGTCGAGCAGGTGGATTTCGTCGCGATCCCGACGCAGGATCTCGACCGGGCAATCGCGTTCTACCGCGACGTGATCGAGCTTCCGCAGAGCCCGCACGCGACCAACGAGTTCGAGGCCGGCAACGTGACGCTCGCGATCTGGAAGCCGGAGGATCTCGGCTACGAGTTCAAGGACAACGGCCAGGGAGACGTGGCGCTGCGGGTTCCTGACGTCGCTGCCGCCCGCGCCGAGCTGGAAGGCAAGGGGATCGAGTTCGTCGGCGAGACGCTCGACACCGGCGTCTGCCAGATGGCTTTTTTCGCCGATCCCGACGGGAACTCGCTGACGTTGCACCGGCGCTACAGGCCCCGTGAGGTAGGTCATGGCGAGAGCTGAGCTGCTGGGCGCCGGCACCGCTGAGGATCCCTGGATCCTGAAGACGCCTCCAGGCTCCACGGAGTACCAGATGTATCGCGACGACTCCGCAGACCCGGCGGCGCTCGTCTGCCAGGTCGGATCGACGAAGCTGAGCTACGACCTGCGCGCGCTCGACGATCTGCACGCAATGCTGAAGGAGCACGGCGATTGGATGCCGCTCGGCGCCGCGGACGAGCAGAAGGACGCGGCCGAGGGCAGCGTCGAGGCCTGGGCGCGCTCGGAGGACAACCCGCTCGGCGGCTGGTACGGCCTGCGCAAGGGCTACCGCGGCCGTTTCGCGATGTACGTGCCGACGCTCCTCGAGGCGCTCGGCCGGGCCGAGGTCACGCACGATCCTCGTAACAACAAGATGCGAGCGCTCTAATGGCCGTCTCCCGCGAAGAGGCACGTCGCCTCTACGACGCGCTGCCGCTGCCGACGACCTCGGATGAATCGTGGCGCTTTACGAACCTGAAGGGCTTCGAC
>JACCRW010000419.1 GCA_013813345.1 Actinomycetota bacterium | reverse complement strand
ACCGAGCCGACGATCAACGCCGCGCCGACCCCGACTGCGAGCGTGATCTTCTCGTCCAGGAGGAGCGCGCCGAGCGCGATCGCGACGAGCGGATTCACGTACTGGTGCGTGACGACCTTCGAGATCGGCGCGTTCCGCAGCAGCCAGGTGTACGCGGTGAACGCGATCAGCGTGCCGAAGACGGCGAGGTAGAGCCACGCGGCGATCGACTCGAGGCTGAAGCCGCCAGGTTCCATCGTCACGAGCTCGCCTGAGGCGACGCCGAGCACGAGCAGGAAGAAGCCGGCGCTCAGCATCTCCCAGGTCGCCGCGACGAAACCGTCGCGCGGCAGCGGCAGCTTGTGGCCGAAGAAGGAGCCGAGCGACCAGGAGATGCTCGCGCCGAGCGCGATCGCGAGGCCGACTGCGCTCGCTCCGCCTTCGCCGCCCGGGATCGCGATCAGCGCGAGCCCGGCCAGGCCGACGAGCACGCTCAGCCGCGTTGCGCGGGCGACGCGCTCGCGCGCGAGCGTGCGCAGGAGGATCACCTGGAGCGGCACCGAGCCCGCAATCATCGCGGCGACGCTCGAGTCGATCCGTGTCTCGGCGAGAGTGACAAGCCCGACGCCGAGGCCGAGCAGCGAGATTCCGAGCAGTGCCGAGCCGGTGAGCTCGCGCCGCGTGACGCGAATGCTGCGGCCGGTCAGCACGAGGATCAGCGCCAGCAGGCTGCCGGCGAGCAGGAAGCGCGAGCCGGCGGAGAGGAACGCGGGCAGCGTCCGCACAGTGAGCTTGATCCCGAGGTAGGTCGAGCCCCAGACGAGATAGACGGTCCAGAGGGCGATCAGGAGCTTCCAGCGGGCGGCCATATCTACTCGAACCCAACGCCCCCCGCGCTCGTGAGATTCCACCAGCCACCAACCGTCCAGGTGGGACGTGTCCGCAACGATCAGGGGATAAAGCTGGCCTCGTGGCCGCGGCGGTTCGCCTCCGCCAGCTCGTCTGCGGAGAGCGCGCCGATCCGCTCCAGCAGCTCGAGCTCGTCGCGGAGGTGGGTGTGCATCATCTCCGGCCCGTCCGTCGCGATCGTGAAGGCGACGCTGTGCTCGACGAAGGCACGGAACGTCTCGCGCACCGCGGCCTCGTCGGGCAGCGCCTTCGTGAGCAGGTTCGAGGTGGGGCAGATTTCCAACACGATGCCGGCCTCGCGGAGCGACCGCATCAGCGCAGGATCGCGCGCCGCGAGGATTCCGTGGCCGATCCGCTCCGGGCGCAGGTGCTCGACGACCTCGCCGATCTCCTCGGCGCCGAACGCGCCCTCCTCGCCGACGTGGATCGTGATTCCCAGCCCGGCCGCGCGCGCCGTCTCGACCATCGGCTCGATCTGCCGGTAGTCGTAGCGCCCGCCGCCCGGGCGGGGGCCGGCGATGTCGATCCCGATCACACCGCGGGAGGCCCAGCGGATCGCCTTCTCGACGACGACCTCGTTCTGCCGCGCGGTGAACGTCCTATCCATCATCAGGATCAGCCCGCAGCGGACCTGCGGGTACTCGATCGAGGCGCGGTCGAGCCCGCGGATCGCCGCCAGGATCACGTGGTCGAGGTCGCGCTCGCCGCCGCGGTTGCGCTTCATCGGGTTGAAGCGGAGCTCGAGCGTCGTGATCCGCTGCGAGCGGTAGGCGCCGCCGATCGCGCCGTGGACCGAGCGCTCGACCGCGAGCGGCGAGGACTGGATCAGCTCCGTCCAGTGGTAGATCCGGTCGAGCGCGTCGAGGTTCTCGACCCCGCGCGGGTCGGACACCGTGACGAGCGCGTCGAACTCCCAGAAGTCCTTGACCGGGAGCGCGATCCCCTGCTCGTGCGCGAGTGACCAGAGGATGTCAGAGGCGACCGAGCCGCCGAGATGGGTATGGAGCTCGGCGAGACCCTCGGTCGACGGCATCGCGGCGAGCTTACTGCCTCGTGGTCGGCCGATCGTTGACGTCATCACGACTAGCTCTAGACATATAAATGGTGTCATAATGACGTCATGAAGCTGTCGCCGCTCCTGCGGAACCGAGACTTTGCTCTCGCCTGGATCGGCGGCCTCGTCTCGATGCTCGGGGGCTGGGCGCTCTGGATCGCCCTGCCGCTCCACGTCTACCAGGTGTCGGGATCGGCGCTCGCGACGAGCGGCGTCGTTGCCGCCCTCGTCGTCCCGGGAATCCTGCTCGGCTCGGTTGCCGGAGTCTTCGTCGACCGCTGGAACCGGAAGACGACGCTCGTCGCGGGGAACGTCCTCCTCGCGGCGGCGACGCTGCCGCTGCTCGCCGTGGGGGAGTCGAGGCTCTGGGTCGTCTATCCGATCGTCTTCCTGCTCGAGGTGATCGAGCAGTTCACGGGCCCGGCGGAGAACGCGTTCCTGCCTCGGCTCGTCCCCGAGGCGGACCTGCTCGCGGCGAACTCGCTCAACGCGCTGAACAACAACCTGGCGCGACTCGGCGGGCCTGCTCTCGGCGGCGCCCTCTACGCGACTGCGGGTCTGGGCGGCGTCGTGGTCGTCGACGCCGCCTCGTTCCTGGTCGGCGCCGCGCTCCTTGCCGCGATCCGCTCCTCCGGCGCGGTGCAGGCAACGGGAGAGGCCGCAGATGCGGTCGTGCGCCGCTGGCGGCGGGTCTGGCTCGACTGGCGAGAAGGACTCCGAGTGGTCCGCCGGAAGCGCGCGGTCGGCGTCGTCTTCACTGTCTCCGCGCTGACCTCGTTCGGCGAGGGGATCTTCGCTGTCATGTTCGCCGTGTGGGTGCGGGACGTGCTCGAGGGCGGCGTGCCCGAGCTCGGCTGGCTGCAGTCGTCTCAGGCCGTCGGCGGCCTGCTGGGAGGACTCTTCGGCGCCTACGCGGCGCGAAGACTGGCGCCCGAGCGGCTCTACGGGCTGGGGCTGCTCGCGTTCGGGACCTTCGACCTCGCCCTCTTCAACTACCCACTCCTGCTCGACGGCGTCTGGATCGGTAGCGCACTGATGATCCTCGTCGGGATCCCGAGTGTCAGCTCGCAGGCCGGGCGCGCCACGATCCTCCAAACCCACGTCGACGACGCATTCCGCGGCCGCGTCTTTGGCTCGCTCTCCACGAGCAGCTCCCTGCTCCTCTTCGCCGGGACTACCACCGCGGGCATCACCGGCGCCCTGCTCGGGCCGATCGCGCTCCTCAACTTCCAGGGTGGCGCCTACGTCGTCGCCGGGCTCTTCGTCCTCGTGGCGCTGGCGCCGGGTCTTCTACCGGATCGCCGTCGCGACGAAGTCGCGGAGGTTCGGGAGGAAGTCGGGGTCGATCGTGTGGGGTAGCGGGTATTCGCGGTAGAGCACGTCGGCTCCGGCCGGCTCTACCAGCTCCTTCGCTTCGCGGCCGAACCGCACTGAGATGATCTCGTCGTGGGTGCCGTGGCCGATCGCGATCGGAAAGCCATCGAGACCGCTGAGGTCGAGCTCGAGGCCCTCAACGACCGGGAGAAAGCCGGAGAGCGCCACGATCCCTGCCGGCCGCTTTCCGACCCCGCGGCCGAGGCCGAGCGCCCAGCTCATGACGGCGCCTTGCGAGAAGCCGCCGAGGACCGTTCGCTCGAGCGGCACGAGAAGCGCGTCGAGCCAGCCCGAGGCCGCCTCGAAGGTGGGTCGGAAGGTGGCGGGATCCGGCGTCGGAATCCCGCCGAGCGCGTACCAGTGCGCGCCTCCCGGCGGCAGCGAGAGCGGCCCGCGCGGCGCGATCCCGAGAAGCCGTCGTTCCGGATCGAGCGCGTCGAGGAGCGGGAAGAGGTCGCGCTCGTCCGCGCCGCGGCCGTGGAAGAGGACGAGCGCGCCCTCGGGCTCGCCGGCCGGCTCGCGCACGAGCGCCTCGATTACGAGACCTTCCACGCGCCTCTCGGGTCCGGGAGCTTCGTCAGCGCGGGCTCGATCTGCTCGCGCAGGTGCTCGAACGCGGGCGGGAGCGAGAGCCGCTCGCCGAGGTGCGCAGGATCCTCGTCCGTCGCGAAGCCGGGGCCGAGCGTCGCGAGCTCGAAGAGGACGCCGTTCGGCTCGCGAAAGTAGACCGAGCGGAAGTAGAAGCGGTCGATCACCGGCGTCGGCTGCATCCCCGCCTCGGCCACCCGCTGCTGCCACGCGTTGTGGTCCTCGAGCGTCGAGGAGAAGGCGACGTGATGAACGGTGCCTGCTCCGCCGACGCCGCGCTCGGCAGGGGCCGGTTCGAACGCGAACCAGCCGCCGCGCCGCTCGCCGCGCACCTCCCAGCGGCCCTCGCCGTCCGGCTCGAAGCCGAGCGACTCCTCGAAGAGCCGCCGGCTCCGCTCGGGGTCGGCGGCGTACGCACGCACCGCGTCGAAGCCCTGGAGCGCGTGCTTGCGCGGGATCTCCGGATGCTCGGCCACGAGCGGCTCGTCGTCCGTCGCGACCACCGCGAGCTCGAGGCCGATCCCCTCCGGATCCTCGAAGCGCAGCCGCTCCGCACTCCGCTCGATCACGCTCGCCTCGCCCTCGAGCCGCTGCTCCCAGAAGTCGAGCGCCTCCTCCGAGGCCACGCGCCAGACGATCGTGTGCACCATCCCCGCGCCCGGCCGGCCCCGACGCGCGCCCGGGTACTCGAAGAAGGTGATGTCCGAGCCCGCGCTGCCGCGCTCGTCGGCGTAGAAGAGGTGGTAGACGGTCGGATCGTCCTGGTTGACGGTCTTCTTGACGAGTCGCAGCCCGAGCACCCGCGTGTAGAAGTCGACGTTCCGCGGCGCGTCGCCGGTGATCAGGGTGATGTGGTGGATGCCTTCGAAGCGCATCGCGTCCTCCGTTGCCTCGTAGGGACGGGTAGAAGACTTGTACATGCGCCGAGACGTCAACCTGAGAGTCGCCGGGATCGCGGGCAGCCTGCGCGTAGATTCCTATAACCGGGCGCTGCTCGCGGCCTGTGTCGAGCTGGCGCCGACCGCGCTGACGATCGAGCCCTTCGACCTGCGCGAGGTACCGCTCTACGACCGCGACCTCGAGGACGAGGGTTTCCCCGAGGCCGTCACCGCGCTACGAAGTGCGATCGCGACCGCCGACGGACTCCTGATCGTGACGCCCGAGACCAACGCAGGCCTCCCGGCCGTGACGAAGAACGCGGTCGACTGGGCCTCGCGCCGGCCGGTTCCGACGCCGCTCGACGGCAAGCCGGCGCTCGTCATGGGGGCGACGCCGGGGCGGCTCGGAACCGCGCTCGCGCAGGCGCAACTCCGGGGCTCGCTAGCCCATGCGGGCGCGATCGTGCTGCCGCGACCGCAGGTCTTCATCTCGGCGGCCGGCGAGAAGCTCGTGGACGGCGTGCTCGTCGACGACGAGACCCGCGAGCGCGTCGCAGCGGCGCTGGCGGCCTTCGCCGCCTTCGTCGTGCGTCTTGGCCCGGAGGGCAGCCCATAGACTGACCGGAGTGAAGGTGGGGATCGTCGTGCCGTTCTCGTGGTCCTTCTGGGGAGCGGTCGTCGAGCATGCCGAGCTCCAGGCGGCGGCGCTACGGCGGCTCGGGCACGACGTCCGGCTGATCATGGGTAACGACCCGCCGGGCCAGTTCACCCGGATCCTCCATCCGCGGGTCGGCCGGCACGGGACGCCGCCGCCGGAGGTGATCCCGATCGGGCGCTCGGTGATCGTGCCGGCGAACGGCTCCCTCCCGAACATCATCCTCAGCCCGCGGTCGATCCTCCGGATCCGGCGCGTGCTCGCCCGCGAGCGCTTCGACCTACTCCACCTGCACGAGCCGATGACCCCGACGCCGTGCATCGCGGCCCTCGCATTCTGGGACGGCCCGACCGTCGCGACTCATCATGCAAGTGGCGAGCTCGGCTGGATGCGGCTCGCGACGCCGGTGTGGGGCTTCCTCGAGGAGCGTGTCGACCGCCGGCTCGCCGTCTCGGAGCAGGCCCGGATATCGGCGCAGCGCTGGCTCCCCGGCGAGTACGAGATCGTCCCGAACGGCGTCCTGATCCCCGAGGGCGTCGAGCCCGGCGGGCGCGAGCACCAGGTGATCTTTGTCGGCCGGCAGGAGCAGCGGAAGGGGCTCCAGGTGCTGCTCCGCGCGTGGCCCGAGATCCGGCGGCGCACAGGTGCACGGCTTCGCGTCGCCGGCGCCGATCCGCTCGCCGTGCGGTTGCTCCTGACCCGGCTGCGCGTTCCCGACGACGGAATCGACGTGCTCGGCTTCCTCAGCCAGGACGATCTCACCGCGGAGCTCGCGACTGCGAAGGCGCTCGTCTCACCCGCGCTTGGCGGCGAGAGCTTCGGAATGGTGCTGACGCGCGCGTTCGCCTGTGCGACGCCGGTCGTCGCCTCCGACATCACGGGTTACCGCGACGTGATGACGCCCGAGACATCTGTGCCGGTGCCGCCCGACGATCCGGCCGCCCTGGCGGAGGCGGTGTGCGCGCTCGTCGACGACGAGCCCCGCCGGCTGGCGCTCGGGACCGCCGCCCGCGCGCACGCGATCGCCCACTACTCCTGGGATGACCTCGCCCGCCGGTTGGAGCTGATCTACGAGGCCGTCGCAGGTGTTCCGTCCCGATCGGTCGCTGCGTGAGCGTCGCTCGCCTTCGGCTCGCTCCCGTGGGGGAAACCATGTTTCCCCCACGAGCCCCCTTCTTACAGTCCGAAGT
>JACCRW010000393.1 GCA_013813345.1 Actinomycetota bacterium | reverse complement strand
AACATGTCGCACGAGCTGCGGACGCCGCTCAACTCGCTGCTCATCCTCGCGAAGCTGCTCGGCGACAACCCGGACGGGAACCTGACCGCGAAGCAGATCGAGTTCTCGAAGACGATCCACCAGGCGGTCTCGGACCTGCTCGGCCTGATCAACGACATCCTCGACCTCTCGAAGGTCGAGGCCGGGCGGATGGACGTGAACGTCGACGAGGTCTCGATCGCGGCGGAGCTGGCCGCGCTCGAGCGGGCGTTCGGAGCGATCGCCGAGGAGAAGGGGGTCGCGTTCGCGCTCGAGGTCGCGCCCGACGCACCCGCGACGATCGGAACCGACCCCCAGCGCCTCCAGCAGGTGCTCAGGAACCTGCTCTCGAACGCCTTCAAGTTCACCGAGTCGGGGACGGTGACCCTCCGCGCGGGGCTCGCCGGTCCCGAGCTGCGCTTCGCCGGCGAGATCCTCGCCCACGCCGAGCAGGTGGTCGCGTTCTCGGTCATCGACACGGGGATCGGAATCCCGGCCGACAAGCTACGCCTGATCTTCGAGGCCTTCCAGCAGGCCGATGGGACGACGAGCAGGCGCTTCGGCGGAACCGGGCTCGGGCTCTCGATCAGTCGCGAGATCGCCCGGCTCCTCGGTGGCGAGATCCGCGTCGAGTCGGCGCTCGGCGAGGGAAGTACCTTCACGCTCTACCTCCCCGCCCGGTTCGTGGCCCACGCGGCCGCACCCACCGGCGCCGAGCTCCTGCGCGACCTCGATCTCGGGATGGGGATTGCGGCTCGGCCGGCCGCATCCACGAACGGCGGTGAGCCGGATCTCGACGCGGCCCTCGATCCGAACCTGCTCCGGCCCTCCGAGGTGGAGGACGACCGCAACTCGATCGACGAGGGCGATCGCGTCGTCCTGATCGTCGAGGACGATCCGAGCTTCGCCCGCACCGAGCTCGCGATCGCCCGCGAGCGCGGCTTCAAGGGACTCGTGGCGCTCCGCGGCGACACCGGGCTCGCGCTAGCCCGCGAGTTCCGGCCCGACGCGATCGTGCTCGACATGACGCTGCCCGGGCTCGACGGCTGGACCGTGCTCGACCGGCTCAAGCGCCATCCGGCGACGCGCCACATCCCCGTGCACATCGTTTCCGGCGCCGACGAGGCCGGCCAGCCGGCGCTCCTCGCCGGAGCGGCGGGATTCATCCCGAAGCCGGTCTCGCTGGAGGAGCTGCAGCGTGTCTTCGGCGGGATCGAGACGTTCATCGACCGCGACGTGCGCCGCCTGCTCGTCGTCGACGACGACGAGGTGCAGCGGCAGTCGATCATCGAGCTCGTCGGCAGTGACGGCGACGTGGAGGTTGTCGCGGTCGGATCGAGCGAGGCGGCGCTCGAGGCGCTCGAGGACGCTCCCGCGTTCGATTGCATGGTGCTCGACCTGAAGCTGCCGAAGATGACAGGCTTCGACCTCCTGGAGAAGGTGAAGGGCGACGAGCGCTTCCGGCACCTCCCGGTGATCGTCTACACCGGCAAGGAGCTGACCCGCCGCGAGGAGACGAAGCTGAAGCGCTACGCCGAGACGATCGTCGTCAAGGACGCGCGCTCGCCGGAGCGGCTGCTCGACGAGACCTCGCTCTTCCTCCACCGCGTCGAGTCGAAGCTGCCGGTGGAGAAGCGCCGGATGCTCGAGCAGCTCCACAACACGGACTCGATCTTCGTCGGCAGGAAGGTGCTCGTCGTCGACGACGACGTTCGCAACGTCTTCGCCCTCACGAGCGTCCTCGAGGCGAACGGGATGAACGTGATCTTCGCCGAGAACGGCCGCGACGGGATCGACTGCCTGCAGGCGAACCCGGACGTCGACCTCGTCCTGATGGACGTGATGATGCCGGAGCTCGACGGCTACGAGACGACGAAGGCGGTCCGGAAGCTGCCGCAGTTCGAGAAGCTGCCGATCATCGCCCTGACCGCGAAGGCGATGAAGGGAGACCGCGAGCGCTCGATCGCCTCCGGCGCGTCCGACTACATCACGAAGCCGGTCGACACCGATCAGCTGCTCTCGTTGCTGCGCGTGTGGCTCTACCAGTAGGTAGACCGGACGAGCCCGATCTCGAGCAGATCGAGGTCGGGCTCCTCCTCGAGGGGATCTACCGTCGCTACGGGTTCGACTTCCGCGAGTACGCGCCGGCCTCGCTCCGACGGCGGCTGCGGCGGCGGATGGACGGCGAGGGCGTGGAGACGGTCTCTGCGCTCCAGGAGCTCGTCCTCCACGACCCCCAGGTGATGGAGCGGCTCCTGCTCGACCTCTCGATCAACGTGACCGCGATGTTCCGCGATCCGAGCTTCTTCCTCGCGTTCCGCCAGCACGTCGTCCCGCTCCTGCGCACCTATCCGTTCTCGCGGCTCTGGGTCGCCGGCTGCTCGACGGGCGAGGAGGTGTACTCGCTCGCGATCCTGCTCGCAGAGGAGGGCCTCTCGGAGCGGACGCGGGTCTACGCGACAGACATCAACGAGGCCGTGATCGACCTGGCGCGGCTTGGGGTCTTCCCGCTCGACAAGATGCAGGAGTACACCCATAACTACATCCGGGCCGGCGGCACGACGGCGTTCTCGAAGTACTATGTCGCCCGTTACGACGGAGCGCAGTTCGCGCGCTCGCTTGCGGACAGCGTCGTCTTCGCCCAGCACAACCTGGCCTCGGATGCGGCTTTCAACGAGTTCCACGTGATCACCTGCAGGAACGTGATGATCTACTTCGATCGCCCTCTGCAGGATCACGTCCATCGACTCTTCTACGAGAGCCTCGCGATCTTCGGGATCCTCGCGCTGGGCCAGAAGGAGACGATCAGGCAATCCCCGCACGAACGGGCCTTCGAGGAGCTCGCCGCGGAGGAGCGGCTCTATCGCAAGGTTCGCTAGAGAGCCGAGCTCGTGAGCTACGAGCTGATCGCGATCGGTGCGTCCTGGGGCGGTCTGCACGCGATGAGCGCGCTCCTCGACGGCCTCGCTCCGGAGGTCGATCCTCCGATCGTGCTCGCACAGCACCGGGGGGTGGACTCGCTGCGCGGCGGGCTCGAGGCCCTGCTCCAGAAGCATGTCGAGCGGCCGGTCCGAGAGCCTGACGACAAGGAGCCGATCGAGCGCGCTCACGTCTACGTTGCTCCGGCCGATTACCACCTCCTGGTGGAGAACGGCGCCTTCTCGCTCTCGACGGACGAGCGCGTCCAGTTCGCCCGCCCTTCGATCGACGTCCTCTTCGAGTCGGTCGCAGCGGCGTACGCCGAGCGAGCGATCGGGATCGTCCTCACCGGCGCAAACGAAGACGGCGCCCGCGGGCTCGCCGCGATCAAGGCCGCGGGCGGGATGACGGTCGTCCAGGATCCGGCCAGCGCGGAGCGCCGGTTCATGCCGGAAGCCGCGCTCGCGCTCGCCGGAGGAGCCGACGCGATCCTCCCGGTCGGGGAGATCCCCGGGCTTCTCTACGAGCTCTGCGTCGGAGCGCGCGCATGAGCACGAGAGCCAGGATCCTGTGCGTCGACGACACACCCAAGAACCTGCTCGCGCTCGAGGCGATCCTCGAGCCGCTCGGGCAGGAACTCGTCCGGGCGAGCTCGGGCGAGGAAGCGCTGCGACACCTGCTCGGGGACGAGTTCGCGCTGATCCTGCTCGACGTGCAGATGCCGGGCCTGGACGGCTTCCAGACGGCGGACCTGATCAAGCAGCGCGAGCGGACGCGGCACGTCCCGATCATCTTCCTGACGGCCCTCTCCAAGGACGCCGAGAACGTCTTCAGGGGCTACGAGTCCGGCGCCGTCGACTACCTGCTGAAGCCGTTCGACCCGGACATGCTGCGCACGAAGGTCGCCGTCTTCGTCGAGCTCTGGCAGAAGAACGTCGAGCTGGGCCAGCAGGCGGAGCTGCTGCGCGAGCAGGAGCTGGCGGCGCTCGAGCAGGAGAGCGAGGCGCGCTACCGCTTCCTCGGCGACTCGATCCCCCAGCAGGTGTGGACGGCGCGGCCCGACGGGAATCTCGACTACGTCAACGAGCGCGTGCTCGAGTACTTCGGCCGCTCTTCCGAGGAGCTGCTCGAATCGGGCTGGGACGACGTGCTCCACCCCGACGACGTCCGGGGAATGTTCGCGCGCTGGTCGGCTGCGCTCGCCACGGGAGCGCCCTACGAGGCCGAGTTCCGGATCGCCCGCGCGAGCGACGGAGCCTGGCGCTGGCATCTCGCCCGTGCGCTCCCGATGCGCGACGAAGCGGGCACGATCGTCCGCTGGTTCGGCACGAACACCGACGTCGACGACCGTCGCACCGCCGAGGATCGGCAGCGCTTCCTCGCCGAGGCGGGTTGGGTGCTCGGCAGCTCGCTCGACTACGAGCGCACCCTCGCAGACGTCGCCCAGCTCGCCGTGCCGCGCGTGACCGACATCTGCACCGTCGACGTGCTCGTCGACGGCAGGCTGGAGCGGCTCGCGCTCGCCCACGTCGATCCGCGGAAGGCGCTGCTCGTGCGGGAGCTCGAAGAGACGTCGCTCGCGGCGGACGCCACGGAGGCCGGCGCGCTCGCGATCCGCGAGGGGAAGCCGGTTCTCGTCTCGGAGCTGACCGACGAGCAACTCTCGACATTCGCCCGTAACGAACGTGAGCTCGAGATCCTGCGCTCGCTCGAGCTGCGCTCGTACATTTCGGTGCCGCTCGTCGCGCGCGGCGAGGTCTTCGGCGCGATCACGCTCGTTGCGTCCGCCGACTCCGGACGCAGGTACACGGAGAACGATCTCGCCCTGGCGGAGGAGCTCGCCCGCCACGCGGCGAGCGCGATCGACAACGCTCGGCTCTATGCGGAGTCGGAGCGGCGCGGCCGGGCTGCGCGGGTGCTGGAGGCGATCGGCGACGGCGTCGTCCTCGTCGACCGGGCGGGGGTCATCCAGCTCTGGAATACGGCCGCAACGGCGATCACCGGCCTCGCGGCGCAAGCCGTCGTCGGCCGGCCGATCGTCGAGGTGATCCCCGGTTGGCCCGAGCTCGAGCCCCGCATCCCGATCGCGGCCGGTCCGGCCGATCCCGTGCGGGCGGAGACGATCCCGCTCGAGCTCGGCGACCGGGAACTCTGGTTGTCGGGGTCGGGCGTCGGGTTCGACGAGGGCGTCGTCTATGCCTTCCGCGACCTGACCGAGGAGCGGGCGCTCGAAGAGCTGAAGTCGGAGTTCGTCGCGACCGTCTCGCATGAGCTGCGCACGCCGTTGGCTGCGATCTACGGATCTGCCCAGACGATCCGGCGAACGGACATCGACCTCGATGAGGGGATCCGCGACGAGCTGCTCGGGGTGATCGCGACCGAGTCGGATCGCCTCGCCGCGATCGTCAACGACCTGCTGCTGGCGAGCCATCTCGACTCGGGCCGGCTGCCGGTCTCGATCGAGCGCTGCGACGCGCTCGAGCTGGCGGCCGCCGTCGTGGACACCGCCCGCGTGCATGCGCCCGAGTCGATCGAGCTGGCGCTCCGGGCGCCGAAGCGGCTCCCGCCCGTCGCTGCGGATCGCGGCCAGCTCCAGCAGGTGCTCGTCAACCTCGTCGACAACGCAATCAAGTACTCGCCCGACGGCGGCACGATCGCGGTTCGCGTCGGGCGCGCCGACTCGCAGATCAGGTTCGCCGTCGCCGACCGCGGGCTCGGGATCCCCGCCTCCGAGCATCGTCGGATCTTCGAGAAGTTCTACCGCCTCGACCCGGACATGACCCGGGGAATCGGCGGCACCGGGCTCGGCCTCTACATCTGCCGCGAGCTCGTCCGGCGGATGGACGGCTCGATCTGGGTCGAGTCGCAACCCGGCCAGGGCTCGACCTTCGTCGTCGAGCTCCCTGCAGCCGAATCCGAGAAGCCGAAGCCGGCGGCGCAGAAGCGGCGCGCCGGCACGCGCTAACCGGCCTCTGAGCCCCAAAACATGTCTCGAACGAACACGTCCGGGCTCTAACCCCCGACATGTCCCCAAGGGACGTGACCGGGGTCAAAGCCCGGCCATTCGTCGTCGAGCTCCCCGCTGCCGAGCACGAGCGGCTGGAATCCCCTCCCGATAAGGCTCCGCCAGAACGCGCTGACCGGGCTCAGAGCTTCGAACGTGGCCCGAACGAACACGTCCGGGCTCTGACCCCCGACATGTCCCCAAGGGACGTGGCCGGGGTCAAAGCCCACGCATACTCGATCCGCAGAAAGCCGGCGAGCCAGGAGCGAGCCGACCCTTCACGGGTCGTCGTAAACGCGGAAACCGTGCGGGTAGCCGTACTCGCGCTCGACTCCGGCCTCTGCGAGGATTTGTCCATGCCCGTCACGGTCTTGATCGCGGACGACCATCCGAGCTTCCGCGCCTCGGCGCGCGCAATCCTCGAGGCGGACGGCTTCGAGGTGATCGGGGAGGCGGCGGACGGAGCGTCCGCCCTGGCGAAGGCGCACGAGCTCGCCCCCGACGTCCTGCTCCTCGACGTCCAGCTGCCCGACATGGACGGGTTCGCCGTCAGCTCGAGATTGCGGCAGAACGGCTCCGGGCCCGTCGTCGTTCTCGTCTCGAGCCGCGACGCCTGCGACTACGGGACGCTCGTCGAGGAGAGCGGCGCGCGCGGCTTCATCCCGAAGGACGAGCTTTCCGGCGCGGCCCTCGGCAACCTGCTCGGATGAGCACCCGGATCCTCGCGGCCCTCGCGGGCGGTGCGCTCGCGCTCGCCGCGGGCGCGACCTGGCTCGTACTCACGAGCAACCACGACGACAATCCGGCGGCGACACTCGTGTTCGCGCTCACCGTCGGCCTCAGCTTCGTCGGCAGCGGGCTCGTCGCGCTCTGGCGGCGTCAGGAGAACCGCACCGGGATCCTGCTCGTCGCGGTCGGCTACCTCTGGTTCCTCGGCGCCCTGGCGGAATCGAACAACGACTGGGTCTTGACGGCTGGTTTCACGCTGAGCAGCGTCGTCTTCGGCGCCTTCGTCCATCTCTTGCTCGCCTTTCCGTGGGGGCGGCTCGGCAGCCATCGGGACGTCTACCTCGTCGCCGGCACGTACGCGCTGACGCTCCTCGGCGGCCTCGCGCTCGTCATTGTCGAGGAACGCCCGGTCCCGAACTGTGCGACCTGCACGAGCACGCTGGCGGTCACGGACGACTCGACTGTCCGCGCCGTCGTCGAGCTGACGGTTACGGCCGCCGCACTCCTTCTCATCGCCGTGATCCTCGCCACGATGGGGCGGCGGTTCACGCGCGCATCCCCCGCCCTTCGGCGCGTGCTCGGGCCGGTGATCGTGAGCGGCGCGATCGCAATGCTCGCGGTCATCGTCCTCCTTGTCGTGGAGATCTTCTCAGCGCGCGCTGCGAAGCCGCTGGAGTACGTCTTCCACGCCGCCTTCGCTGCCGTTCCGTTCGCCTTCCTCGCCGGCGTTCTCCGAGCGCGGCTCGCCCGCTCGGCCGTCGGTGAGCTGCTGCTGAAGCTCGCCGAGGGCGGCGCCTCCCTGCGCGACGCCTTGGCACGAGCGCTCCACGACCCCTCGCTCGACATCGTCTACTGGCTGCCGCAGCGCGGGGTCTTCGTCTGGCATGACGGCAACGTGTTCGTCGACGAGGGCGGTCCCCGCACCGCCCGCTACGTCGAGCACGACGGCGAGCGCGTCGCGGCGCTGCTCCACGACCCCTCGCTCGCCGACGAGCCGGAGCTCGTCGACGCGGTCGCCGCCGCAGCCGGCCTCTGGCTCGCGAACGAGCAGCTCCAGGCGGAGCTGCGGGCGCAGTACGACTTCCTCGAGACGATCGTCAATACCGCGCCGTCGCTGCTGATGTCGGTCGATCTCGAGGGCCGGATCGCGAACTTCAACACCGCTTGCGAGCTTGCGAGCGGCTTCGACGACGTCGAGGAGATCCGCGACCAGTACTTCTGGGACGTCTTCATCGGCCCCGCCGAACGGGCCGCAGTGCGAGAGCGCTTCCTGCGCGACCCGGAGCATCTCCCCTCCGAGTACGAGAACGCCTTCGTGAATCGCCGCGGCGAGGAGCTCGTGATCGCCTGGTCGACCGCACCCCTGCGCGACGAGCATGGCGACGTCCGCAACGTGATCTGCGGCGGGCTCGACGTGACCGAACGCAAGCGCCGCGAGCTCGAGCTGGCGCGGGAGCGCGATTTCCTGCGAACTCTCGCGGACGCCACTCCCGGCCTTCTCGTCGTCGTGGACGAGGACGGAACGATTGTCGGCAACTCGGTCAACAAAGGCTTCGAACGGACGATCGGGTGGACGGACGAGGAGATGCTCGGACGGAGCTTCCTCAGTCTCTTCCGCGCCGACGAGGGCTACTTCGCCCGGCTCGGGGTCGCATCGGCTTTCAACGGCGTCGAGCCGGCGGAACGGATCTCGCACTGGTGCACGCGGGAGGACGGCGAGCGAGCGATCGCCTGGACCGCCACGCCGATCGTGGACAGCGAAGGAAGCTCGCTCGTGCTCGTCGTCGGGGCCGACGTCACGGAGCGCGAGCGCCGCGCGACGGAGCTTCGCTCGAGCGAGGAGCGTCTGCGCGCGGCGATCGAAGCCTCGCCGGTCGCGATCGTCGAGTACGCGCTCGACGACACGATTACGCGCTGGAACGCGGCAGCCGAGCGGATCTTCGGCTGGACGGCCGAGGAGGTGCTCGGCGGACCGGCGAAGCATCAGCCTCCCGAGCGCGCAGCCGAGCTGGCCGAGCTCTTCCGCCGCGTCCGCAGCGGCGACGTCTACACCGGGGTCCAGAGCAGGCGGATCCGCAAGGACGGAGCCTCGATCGACGTCGAGATCTCCGCCGCGCCCATCCGCGACGCAACGGGGAAGGTGATTAGCCACATGGCCCTCTTCGCGGACATCACCGAGCGCAAGCTCCAGGAGGAGGAGGTGCGTGCGTCGCGCTCGCGGATCGTGCAGGCGGCCGACGACGCAAGAAGGGTGCTCGAGCGCAACCTCCACGACGGCGCCCAGCAGCGCCTGGTCGCGCTCTCGCTCTCGCTCAGGCTGGCGCAGACGCGGATCGCCGGGGATCCGGACACGGCCGAGACGATTCTCGAGGATGCTCGCGACGAGCTCGCGCTCGCGATCGAGGATCTGCGTGAGCTCGCGCGCGGGATCCACCCCGCCGTGCTCACGGATCGGGGCCTCGAGGCGGCAATCACGACACTTGCGACGCGCTCGCCGGTTCCGGTCGAGGTGTCCGTGCCGGCGGAGCGACTGCCACGCGCCGTCGAGGCGGCCGCCTACTACGTCGTTGCCGAGGCGCTCACGAACGTCGCCAAGTACGCGCAGGCGTCGCTGGCGCAGGTGCGGGTCAGTCGCGACAACGGCCGCGCGGTGGTCGAGGTCACCGACGACGGCGTCGGCGGCGCCAGCGCCGGCTCGGGGAGCGGCCTGCGCGGGCTCGCCGACCG
>JACCRW010000368.1 GCA_013813345.1 Actinomycetota bacterium | reverse complement strand
CCAATGTGATCGGCCCGTCGTCGCAGGGCATTGCCGCCGGGGAGTTCGCGGAGTTGCTCGCCGCGATCAGGGCGGGCAAGACGTACGCCAACGTGCACACGTCGCTGTTCCCGGGCGGCGAGATCCGGGCGCAGCTCGGCAAGAACCGCGGCGACAAGGGCGACCGCGAGAAGGACGACGACTAGGGGAAGGTGCCGGACTCCAGGCGCGCGATCACGTCGAGCGTGAACGCCGCCGCCCGCGCCCCGTCGACGACGCGATGGTCGAACGTGACCGAGACGTTGCCGATCTGGCGGATCACGACCTCGCCGTCGCGAACGACGGGGCGCGGGCCGATCCGGTGGAGGCCGAGGATCCCGACCTCGGGATGGTTGACGAGCGGCGTCACGACAAGCCCGCCGAGCCTGCCGGCGCTCGTGATCGTGAACGTGCCGTCGCGGAGCTCCTCCGGTCGGAGCTCGCCTGCGCGGGCCGCCTCGGCGAGTCGCGCAACTTCCGCCGAGAGCTCGTCGAGCGAGGCGGTATCGCAGCCGCGGACCACCGGCACGACCAGCCCGTCGTCGGTCTGGATAGCGATGCCAAGGTCGTAGCGCTCGAGATAGACGAGCTCGTCGTCCCCGTCCTCAGTGTGGTCGAGCCGGGCGTTCAGCTCGGGGAACTCCTTCAGCGTGGTCGCCGTCGCCTGGAGCGCGAGCGGCACGAGCCGCTTGACGTCGACGTCGGTGAAGTCGCACTCCTCCACGAACGTGACCGCCGCGACCTCACGGTGAGCACGCGCGAGGTGCTCGGCGATCCGGCGGCGAACGCCACGGACGGGCTCTCGTCGCTCCAAGGGCTTGTGTTGCTCCAACACAAGCTCTCCTCTCCCGGCGCCGCGCACGTCCGCCTCGACGATCCGCCCGTTCGGTCCGGAGCCGCTCAGGGAGCCGAGCTCGACGCCGAGTTCCTCCGCGAGCCGCCGAACGAGCGGCGTCGCCTGGACTCGAGCCGAAGAACCCTTGTGTTGGAACAACACAAGGGTTCTTTCAGGCGTGGGCTCCTCCTCGGGAGCGGGTGGGGCCGGGACGTCGTCGCCGATCACGACGAGCACGGTGCCGACGGGGACGATGTCGCCCTCGGCGACGAGGATGCGCGCGACCTTCCCCGCAGCGGGCGATGGGATCTCGACCGTCGTCTTGTCGGTCTGGATCTCGACGAGCGGGTCGTCCTCCGCAAGTTCCTGTCCCTCGACGACGAGCCAGCGTGCGATCTCGCCCTCGGTCAGGCCCTCGCCGAGGTCGGGCAGCTTGAACTCGTACGCCACGGGCGCGGAGCCTACCGAGGAGTTCCGAGCCAGGCGTCCGCGGCGACGATGAGGACACGCAGGCCGCCCTCGACCCGCCAGAGCGAGACGGCCCGCTCGTCGCCGTGCAGCTCCGGGGCGATCGCCGCCGGGACGTAGCCGAGCTGCAGCGTCCGCTCCTCGTTCCAGATCGCGACAGCATTCGGATCGTGCTCGTTCTGCGGCTCCGGGACGAGCGCGAGCCTCCGGCCGGGATCGAACGAGGGGTCGTCGAGTGCCTCGATCCGGTAGGAGACCCCGGCGACGGGAACGACCCGGATGCGCGGATCCTCCCAGCGCACCGTCTCGCCGCTCGCCGCATCGCGCAGGCGAACCCCGCGCTCGCCGCGCTCGAGCCAGAGCCGGAGCCGCTCAGAGCTCGGCTGCATACCCCCGAATCGAGCGCGTGTAGCGCACGAGCTCGGGCGCGTCAGACGCCGCCAGCAGCGTGTCGACGAGCACGCGCATCGCATCACCGCCACGGTGGGAGCTCCACAACGAGTACGCGTAGAAGACCGGCAGCGCCCGATGCTCCGGAAAGCGCTCGCAAGCTGCCCGGAGCACGGCGACCGACTCGTCGAGCTCGCCGACGTTGCGCAGGGAGCTACCGAGACCGAGCATCGCGGCCACCGTGTCGGCGTCGTTCAGACCGAGCTCGAGCGCGCGACGGTAGCAGGGGATCGCCTCTGCCTCGTCACCGTTCGAGTCGAACGCGAACGCTTTCTGGAGTGCGGCTTGCGCCTCCATCAGAACTCCAGCAAGCGCCGCGCCGCGTCCACGACCCGCGCCACCGACGGCATGTACGCGTCCTCGATCTGCCAGTACGGATACGGGACGTCGTAGCCGGTCACACGCAGCACCGGTCCGCG
>JACCRW010000372.1 GCA_013813345.1 Actinomycetota bacterium | reverse complement strand
TCTCGACTGGCCCGGCCGTCAGACGAGCTGACCGTCCTTCACGACCCGGGAGACGACGGCCCCGCCCAGGTGATAGGCGAGGTAGCGCCAGTCGGACGCGTCGAGGAGGACGATGTCCGCCCTGTAGCCGGGCGCGAGCCGGCCGTGCGTGCCGGCGCGACCGAGGACATGCGCCGCGTTGACGGTGCAGGCGGCGAGCGCCTCCGCCGGACTGAGCTTCAGCTGCGTCGCCGCGAGCGAGCAGACGAGGGGCAGGCTCTCGCAGAAGGCGCTGCCCGGGTTGAAGTCGGTCGCGAGCGCGACCGCAGCGCCGGCGTCGACGAGCGCGCGCGCAGGCGGCATCGGCCGGCCGAGGAAGAGCGCGCTCGCCGGCAGGAGCACACCGGTGACGTCGCTCGTGGCGAGCGCTGCGATCCCCGCCGGACCGGTCGCCTCGAGATGATCGACGGAGCGGGCGCCGAGCTCGATCGCGAGCGGGATCGCGCCCGCCTCGGTGAACTGGTCGCCGTGCAGGCGCAGCGCGAGTCCTGTCGCCGCACACGCTTCCAGGTAGCGGCGGGCCCGGTCGACGTCGAACGCGCCGCGCTCGAGGAAGACGTCGGCCGCCTCCGCGAGCCGTGCGGCCTCGGGGAGGACTTCGGCGAGGACAAAGTCGAGGTACACGCTCGCATCCGCGTGCTCCGGCGGCACCGCGTGCGCGCCGAGCCACGTCGGGATTCCTCCGGCGGCGGCGATCGCCCTGAGCGAGGCGAGCTCGGTCTCGCGGTCGAGGCCGTAGCCGGACTTGCCCTCGAACGTGGTCGTGCCGACACGAAGCATCCAGTCGCGGTGGCGAGCGACCGTGCTCATGAGGCCGTCGGCGCCGGCAGCGCGTGTCGCCTCCACGGTCGAGAGGATCCCGCCGCCCGCCGCGTGCAGCTCTTCGTAGCTCGCGCCGGCCGCCCTGAGCGAGAACTCGTCAACGCGATCGCCGCCGAAGGCCGGGTGCGTGTGGCAGTCGACGAGGCCGGGGACCGCGCTCAGCCCCCGAGCGTGGAGCTCCTGTACATCTCCCTCGAGCGAGCCGAGATCGCGCATCCGCCCCACCGCCTCGATCTCGGCGCCAGCACAGAGGATGTAGGCGTCGTCGATCCAGTCGAGGTCTGCGAGCGCGCTGCCGCGCAATGGAGCGGTGCGGCCGGCCGGGCTCGCGACCTGAGCGAGGTCGCGGATCAGCAGCCGCGGCATCCGCTAGCCGACGCTGGGGAAGTCGAGCCCGTGCTCAGCCGCCGCGGCGAGCGCATCCTCGTACCCCGCGTCCGCATGGCGCATCACGCCGGTGCCCGGGTCGGCCGCGAGCACGCGCTCGAGCCGATCCGCGGCGTCGTCCGTCCCGTCCGCGAGCACGACCATGCCCGCGTGGATCGAGTTGCCGATCCCAACGCCGCCGCCGTGGTGGACGCTCACCCACGTCGCGCCCGCCGCGGTGTTCAGGAGCGCGTTCAGGATCGGCCAGTCGGCGATCGCGTCGGAGCCGTCGCGCATCGCCTCCGTCTCGCGGTAGGGAGAGGCAACCGAGCCCGAGTCGAGGTGGTCGCGTCCGATCACGACCGGCGCCGACACGGCCCTGCTGCGGACGAGCCCGTTGATCGCGAGCCCCGCCCGCGCACGGTCGCCGTAGCCGAGCCAGCAGATCCGCGCAGGCAGCCCCTGGAACGCGACCCGCTCGGAGGCAAGCTCGAGCCAGCGCTGGAGGAGAAGATCGTCGGGGAAGAGCCGCCGCAGTTCCTCGTCGATGACAGCGATGTCGGCCGGGTCGCCGGAGAGAGCAGCCCAACGAAAAGGCCCGATCCCACGGCAGAAGAGCGGCCGGATATAGGCCGGGACGAAGCCCGGGTATGAGAAGGCCTCCGTTACGCCTGCTTCATGGGCCTCCCCTCTGAGGTTGTTTCCATAGTCGAAGACATAGCTGCCGAGGCGGACGTACCCAAGGAGCGCCTCGACGTGCCTCGCGATCGACTCGCGGGCTCGGCGAACATACTCGTCAGGGTCGGAACCGCGTAGCGAAGCGGCATCCTCGACCGAAAGCCCCGCCGGGACGTAGCCGGTGAGCGGATCGTGGGCTGCGGTCTGGTCGGTGACGAGGTCGAAGAATTCACGCTTCCGTGACAGTTCCGGCACGATTTCGGCGGCATTCCCGAGCAGGCCGACCGAAAGCGCTCGCCCCTCGGCAGCCGCCGCCCGCACGCGAGCGACGGCGTCGGCGGTCGAGTCGGCGACCTCGTCGAGGTACCGCGTCTCGAGCCGCCGCCGGATCCGCTCGGGATCGACCTCGATGCAGAGGATCGCGGCACCGGCCATCGTCGCCGCCAACGGTTGCGCGCCGCCCATGCCGCCGAGACCGGCGGTCAGGATCGTCCGTCCTCGCAGATCCGACGAGCCGAAGTGCTTCTCGCCCGCGGCCGCGAACGTCTGATAGGTGCCCTGGAGGATCCCCTGGGTGCCGATGTAGATCCAGCTCCCAGCGGTCATCTGCCCGAACATCGTCAGGCCCTCGGCCTCGAGCCGCCTGAACTCGTCCCAGGTCGCCCAGCGGGGAACGAGGAGCGAATTCGCGATCAGGACGCGTGGCGCGCCGGGATGAGTCCGGAAGACGCCGACCGGCTTACCGCTCTGGACGAGCAGCGTCTCGTCGTCACCCAGCCGAAGCAGGGTGCGGACGATCGCCTGCAGCGCCTCGGGCGAGCGGGCAGCGCGACCGGACCCGCCGTAGACGACGAGTTCCTCCGGCTTCTCGGCGACCTCCGCGTCGAGGTTGTTGAGCAGCATCCGCAGGGGAGCCTCCGTCTGCCACGAGCGAGCGTTCAGCGTGCTGCCGCGCGGAGCCGTGATCCGGCTCAGATCGCCGACGAGCGCGTCCACCGTCGCCTCGACCGACGCGACGCTCACGGCCGCTCCCCGTGCTGGAGCCGTTGCCGGAAGCGCCACCAGGAGTAGGCCGTCGCGAGCACGAAGTAACCGACGGCTACGGCGATCGCCCGACCGAGGTCGCCACCCGTCAGTTGCGCAAGCCCGAGGATAACGAGCGCGAGCACGAGATTCATCACCAAGCTGTCGCGGTACGGCCTCTTCGGCAGCGGCGGCGGCGGGCCTAGACGAGATCGGCTCATTGCAGCTCGCCGATCTCCGCCTCTGCGGCGGCGAGGATCGAGCCGTCCCGGATCGCAGCTGCGACGCGCTCGATGTCCTCGGCGAGCGAACGGTCGTCGCGGAGCCGCTCGGAGAGCCGCCTGATCGCGTCATGGGTCGCGCGTACGCCCGGCCCCGGCTCGAGCGGCGCCAGGAACTCGATCGCCTGTGCGCCTGCGAGGAGCTCGATCGCGAGGACGTGCTCGGCGTTGGCGAGAACCTGGAGCGCCTTCAGGCCGGACGCGTTCCCCATCGAGACGTGATCCTCCTGGCCCGCGCTCGTCGGGATCGAGTCGACGCTCGCAGGATGGCAGAGCGCCTTGTTCTCGGAGACGAGCGCGGCGGCCACGTATTGGGGGATCATGAATCCGGAGTTGAGCCCGCCGTCGGCAGTCAGGAACGGCGGTAGGCCGTCGGAGAGCGACGGGTTGACGAGCCGCTCGACGCGCCGCTCGGAGATGCTCGCGAGCTCGGCGACCGCCATCGCGAGCGTGTCGAGCCCGAAGGCGAGCGGCTGGCCGTGGAAGTTGCCGTTCGAGACGACGAGACCTTCGTCCACGAGCACGAGCGGGTTGTCCGTGGCTGCGTTCAGCTCGACTTCCACGGTGGTCTCGACGTACCCGAGCAGATCTCGGCTGGCGCCGTGCACCTGGGGTGCGCAGCGGAGTGAGTAGGCGTCTTGCACCTTGTCACACCAGCGATGCGACTCGATGATCGCCGAGCCTTCGAGCAGAGCGCCGATGTTCGCGGCGGCCTCGCGCTGACCTTTCAACGGGCGTGCAGCGTGGATCGCCGGATGGAAGCTCGTGCGCGATCCCTGCAGCGCCTCGAGCGAGAGCGCGCAGGCGAGGTCGGCCGTGCGCGCGAGCCGCCACGCCCGGACGAGGCCGAGCGACGCCATCGCCGCCATGAACTGGGTGCCGTTGATCAGCGAGAGCCCTTCCTTCGCGAGCAGTCGCGTCGGCTCGAGCCCGACCGCGGCGAGAGCCTCCGCGCCGGAGAGGAGCTCACCGTCGACGGTTGCCTTGCCCTCGCCGACGAGCGGCAGCGCCAGATGGGCGAGCGGCGCCAGATCCCCGCTGGCGCCGACCGAGCCGCGCGCCGGAACGTGCGGCAGGACGCCGCGGTTCAAGCACTCGATCAAGAGTTCGACGGTCTCCACCCGCGCGCCCGAGTACCCCTTTGCGAGCGCGTTCGCGCGCAGGAGCATCGCCGCGCGCACGACCTCGGGCGAATACGGGTCGCCGACGCCGCAGGCGTGACTGCGCAGCAGCCGCAGTTGCAGCTCCGCGACCTGCTCGTCCGGAATCGACATCGAGACAAAGCGCCCGAATCCCGTATTGACGCCGTAGGTGTGCTCGTCGTGGACGGCGCGCTCGACGAGCTCGCGGGCCGCCTTCATCTTCGTTCGAGCCGCGTCGGCGAGTCCGACCGGGGCGCCGTGGACCGCCACCTCCCAGACGTCCTCGATCCGTAGATCGTCGCCGGTGAGAGCGTGGCTCGCGATCATCAACCCGTCCCGAACGACCGTGTGCTCATCGGCCGAGTCTAACCCGGCCATGTCCCGCAATCACCGGGCCGCCGACCTCCACCCCACGTTTTCAGCGTAACCGGGGAATGCGTGAGCATGGGTGACGAGAGTGTGCCGAAGGTGTGCCAATCGAATCACAGCGAACGACCCGCTACCGCGTCGCGCGACTGAATTACGGCCGGGCGTGCAGCGCACGCCCGGCCCGACCAGTCGCTTCATGTTCAGTGGTGCATGGGCGCTTCGGTGCCCGTCGTGTGGAGCAGGTTCTCGACGTCCTTGACGCCGTGGATCTTCCGCGTCCGCTCGACGAGCGCCTCGATCAGGTCACGCGACGGCAACTCGCCGCGGAGCTGGACGATCCCCTCCTGCGCGTTGACGTTGATCGCGCCCTTGACCTCGTGCTCGTCGCGGAAGAGCTCCGATTCGACCTTCGCCTTCAGCGTGCCGTCGTCATAGCGCTTCGGGATCGCGCCCGACACGAGACCGCGGAGCCTGCCGAGCAACACCCTGCCGCGTCTCGTGGCGACGGCTCCCACGACGGCGCCGATCGCCGCGATCGAGATCAGCTTCTTCATCTCACACTCCCTAGTTTGTTGTCCCGGTCCCCCTACCGCGTTCTGCTCGGGACCGAAACACGGCTACGACAGAAGCCGAAGCTCGAGCACGTGCGACTCGTCGAAGCCGTCGATCCGCAGCATCGCGCCGGCTGCCGCCGCGGCTGCGCCCGCCGGCATCAATCCGATTAGCTCAGAGCCGAGAACCTCCGCCCCGCGCTCGAGCGCCTCGAGCTCGACTCGCGCCACGATCTCGTGGAGTGCGGCGGCCTCGAAGTCCTCGACGTTCATCGAGACCTGGACAACCCCGGCGCGCGGCAGGTCGAGCCCGAGCGCGCGGACACCGGGGAAGCCACCGCCCGTCTCGCGGACGAGCGCCGCGATCTCGCGAGCTGCGACGAGCCCGCCGCGCAGGTTGACGTTGAACGCGATCAGCGGCCGGCGCGCCCCCACGATCACGCCGCCGGCCCTCGGATCCAGCTCGAGAGGGCCGAAGTCCGGCTCGAGCTCCCCGGCGGCGATTCGCCGGTCGAGCTCCTTCGGCCCTCCACGGCGGAAGAACGCGGGGCCGCGACCCGGCGCCAGTTCGCCGTAGAGAAAGACGGGCAGGCCGAGCTCGTCTCCGATCCGTTGGGCGAGGACGAGCGCGGCATTGCGCGCCTCGGACATCTGCTCGGGTCGGATCGGCACGATCGGGACGACGTCCGCAGCGCCGATCCGGGGATGCGCGCCCTCGTGCCTGCGCAGGTCGATCCGCTCACGGGCGCACGCGATCCCCACGAGCAGCGTCTCGACGAGATCGCCCGCTTCGCCGACGAGCGTGAACACCGACCGGTGGTGATCGGGGTCGACGTGGACGTCGAGCAGCCGGGCGGGGGCGGAGAGTGCCGCGCGCAGCGCCTCCACGACCTCGGCGTCGCGACCCTCGGAGAAATTCGGCACCGCCTCCAGCACGGGTCGTACTGTAGGAGCGTGAAGGCCTACTACGACGCGCGCGCCCCTGAGTACGACGACTGGTGGCTGGCCCAGGGTCTCCACGCAGCTGCGCCGAACGACTGGAAAGAGGAACGCGACGAGCTTGTGGACTTCCTTCGGGTACTGCCGCCGAAGCGGACGCTCGACGTGGCCTGCGGCACAGGCTTCCTGACGCGACACCTCGCGGGTGAGGTCGTCGGACTCGACCAGAGCGCGCGAATGCTCGCGCTTGCGGGTCGATACGTCGAGGTCATCCAGGGCAACGGGGCCGCATTGCCGTTTGACGACGATGCGTTCGAGCGTGTGTTCACGAGCCATTTCTACGGACATCTCGAAGACGACCACCGCGCGCGCTTCCTGGCCGAGGCGAGACGGGTTGCGCCCGAGCTCGTGGTGGTCGATGCGGCGCTCCACGGAGGAAGCGAACGAGCCGAGTGGCAGGAGCGCGAGCTGAACGATGGCTCGCGCTGGCAGGTCTACAAGCGCTTCTTCTCGCCGGAAGGCCTTCTCCGGGAGCTCGGCGGCGGCGAGACGCTCTTCGCAGGACAGTGGTTCGTGGTCGTCCGCGCTCCGTGACGGTCCGCAAGCGCTCGTACCGTTCGCTCGCCTCGCTCCAGCGCGACACCGCGGTCTGCCGCGCCTGCGTCGAGGCCGGCTTCCCGCTCGAGTCCTGGCCGGTTCGTGCACCTCGGGCGAGCCAACGTGCGTACCTCTACGGCCAGGCCCCCGGAATCGTCGAGGGCGAGGAGCGCCTGCCGTGGCGCGGCCGCGCCGGCGCGACTCTGCGCCGCTGGCTCGAGCTCGAGGGCGACGAGCTCTACGAGACCTTCTATTGCGGCTCGGTCACGCGCTGCTACCCGGGCCGGCCCGCCTCCGGTCGCGGCGACCGCACGCCGACTCCGCGCGAGCAGGAGCTCTGCGAGTTCTGGCGCGACTGGGAGCTGCGGCTGCTCCGGCCGGAGCTGATCGTCACCGTCGGCGGGCTCGCGCTCCGGAGACTGCTCGGGATCCCGACGCTCACCCACGCGATCGGCAAGAGCTTCGTGCGCGACCACGCGATCGTGATCCCACTCCCTCACCCCTCGGGAGCGAGCGGCTGGCTGAACGACCGGACGAATCGCGCCAGACTCGGCAAGGCGCTCACCCACGTCCGGCGAGAGCTCGGGCAGATCGGCGAGCCACGCTGACCGCTACTGCGCCGCCCGGCGCAAGCGCTCCGTCCAGTCCTCGCCGGCATCGAGCAGCTCATCCCGCGCGATGATGCGATGACCGCTGACGTGCTCGACGAAGCGCGCCTGCTCGCGAAGCGTCTCGACGGAGATCCGCGCTGCCCGCCACACCCTGAACTCGTCGTCGAAGAGCACGATCACGGCGGCGTCGAAGTCCCACGAGCGGAAGACCGAAAGCTGGCGCTCTCCCGTCGTCCGCGGATTCGTCACGACTCGGGCCTTCACCTGCAGCCGTTCCGGTTCCGGCTCTGGAGTCAGCACGTCCCAGCTTCGTTGTGAGTTCGGCGCCAGCTCGCCTCCGGTCGCCACGCGGACGAGCAACTCGGCGTAGTCACCGGCCGGCGCGTTGCCGGTTCGGATGACTCCGCGTCGTCGCAGCTCCGCGAGGATCGCCCGGGAGAGCGCGAGCAGCTCGCCGGTTCGGAGATCATGGAGGTTCACCGGCGCGAGTATCGCTAACCGGCCGCCGCGAGTGGCGCGGCTAGATTGGGATGGTGAGCACGAGCCCAGTCGTTGTCCCCTATCGCCGCACCTTCCGCCGGCTGCTCGGCTTCCTGCGACCGTACAAAGCGTCGCTCGTCGTCTCGACGATCCTCGCCGTCCTCTCGCAGGCTGCGGCCATCGCGATCGTCGTCCTCGTCGGCGAGGCGATCGACGGGATCGACGAGGAACGCGGCACCGGCACGCTCGCCTGGATCGTCGCCGCGATCGTCGCGGTCGGGATCGCCAAGGCGGCGCTGATGGTCGGCCGCCGCGTGATCTCCGGCCGGCAGGCACTCGCGATCGAAAAGGACATGCGCGAAGGGCTGTACGGCCACCTGCTGCGGCTTTCGTTCGGCTTCTACGACCGCCACCAGACCGGCCAGCTGATGTCGCGCGCGACCGTCGACCTCCAGTCGGTGCGCTTCTTCCTCGGCTTCGGCCTGATCTTCTTCTTCCAGCATGCGCTCACCGTCGTCTCGGTGACCGCCGTGCTCTTCGTCGTCGAGTGGCGGCTCGCTCTGATCGCCCTCGCGATCACGCCGGTGATCGTCGCCGTCGCCTACCGCTACAGCCACGTCTCGCATCCCGTCCTCCGCGACGTGCAGCAGCGGCTCGGCGAGGTGGCCACCGTCGCGGAGGAGTCGATCGTCGGCGTTCACGTCGTCAAGGCCTTCGCCCAGGAGGAACGGCGCCAGGCGGACTTCGAGCGCGCCTCCGGCAACGTCTTCACCGAGACCGTGCGGGCGTTCCGGCAGCGCGCGATCTACGTGCCGTTGCTCGCCTTCCTGCCGATGCTCGCGCAGGCGGCGGTGCTGCTCGCGGCCGGCCGGATGGTCGTCTCCGGCACGCTCACGCTCGGCCAGTTCTTCCTCTTCAACCTGCTGCTCGCGATGCTGATCGTGCCGCTCCGCAGCCTCGGGATGTGGGTCGGCCAGGCGCAACGCGCGACCGCGTCGGGCGAGCGGATCTTCGAGGTGCTGGACGAGCCCGAGGGCGTCGACGACCGGCCTGGGGCGACCGAGCTACCCGACGGGCCGGGCGCGATTCGCTTCGAGAACGTCTCCTTCGGTTATGCCGCTGGTCGTCCCGTGCTCGAGCAGATCGAGCTCGACATCGAGGCCGGCCGGACGGTGGCGCTGATCGGCCACACAGGCTCCGGGAAGACGACGCTTGCCGCGCTCGTGCCCCGGTTCTACGACGCGGGCGAGGGCCGCATCCTCGTCGACGGCGTCGACGTCCGCGGCGTCACCCGCCGCTCGCTCCGCCGCGAGATCGGCGTGATCTCGCAGGATCCGTTCCTCTTCTCGGCCACCGTCCGCGAGAACATCGCCTTCGGCGT
>JACCRW010000348.1 GCA_013813345.1 Actinomycetota bacterium | reverse complement strand
ATCCGGGCGCTGCTCGTGCCGGCGATCATGCGCCTGATGGGGCGCTGGAACTGGTGGCTCCCACCCTGGGCGGCCCGCATGCTTCGCGTCTCGCCCAGCTCCGCCTAGGCGGACTCCCTTAGAGGCTGGGGGATAGATCGGCAGCCCGTGCTCTGGGCTCAGGCAGGAGCGAGGCAGGCGGCAGCTTGCTTACGCTCGCATCACGTCCTAGCCTTCCGCCAGGCGAAGAGCGCGCCGTGGATGTCGCCGCGAAGCCCCAACTCGTCGATCGCCTCACGGACGCCGCCGTAGCTGGCGTGGCCATAGTCGTGGAAGGCGACGAGCCCGTCCGGGACGACCGCGTCCTGCCAAGCCCTGAAGCTGGCAAGGGTCTCCTCGCGGGCGTGGGAGCTGTCAAGAAACAGGAACTCGACGCTCTCTCCGGCTTCCGGCCCGCGCTCGCCGGAACGCCGGCGTAGTTCGATGCGGTCCCGCACGGCCGGATCGACGAGCGCAAAATACGACTCGCGGCCAGTGTGGTCGTGCGGGTCGTAGGTGACGACTCGCCGGCGAGGATCTGCCAGGGCGAGGGAGATCGACGTCCAGCCCGTGCCCAGCTCGACCGTTTGAAGGCGTCCCCGCGCCAAGCGGAGAAGACAGGCAAGGTCGGACGGTCGGGTCGCGGACGCCAGGCTCCAGCGATCACGTCGACGGATAGCCGTGAGGATCGCCCTAACGTAGAAGCGTCGCACGTCCGCCGGAAGGCCCGCCATCCCCGCGAGCTCCCGGGCAGCCTGGCCGGCGATGCCGACCGCGCGCCGCGTGCCGCGTGCCCACATCGCATGGATCTCCGGTCTCGTTTCGCTAAGCGGCGAGGCGGAGGGATTTGAGGAGGTCGAGCCGCGCGAAGACCGCCTCCACCTCGCACGCGAGCGGCTCGAACTCCCGCTCCGGCCAGACGAACGGGTCGTCTGCGCGCTGGAGCGCGGTGAGATGCGCGCGAAGCGAGGAGTCGCTCGAGCGCAGCAGCACGGTCTGCGCGTAGCTCCGCGCCCACAGCTCCCTGCGGGAGTCGAAGTAGCGACGGTGTGAGCGGCCGGCCCGCATCGGAGCGCGCGACTCCAGCCGCCGGGCCGCGGCTCGCCACTCCTTCAAGGCCGGGTGCCCGGTCGAGGCGAAGCGGCGCGGCTCCGGCGCGACCTGGTGATCGATCAGATGGCCGAGCTCGTGCAGGAACGAGAGCGGTACGCGGTCGTGCCGGCGCGAGACGCGCAGGTCGATCGGGTCGCCCTCGCGCATCCGGTAGCACCCGGCCTGCCGCGTCGTCGCCGTCGGCCGCACCGGAACGAGGCCGAGGTCGCTCCGCAGGTCGTGCATCTCGTCGGCCGCCGCGAGCGCTCGCGCGAGCTGGGGGTAGAGAGGGCTGCGCCGGGGAAGCGCGACAAGCTCGGAGAGCCGCCGCCGTCGGGGCTCGCCGCTGCGCGAGACGGAAGGTGGCGACGGTCGCACGCACACGAGGCTATGAGCCGGCGCGGACGTCGCCGATACTGAGGCGATGCGGACGCTCGCAACCCTCGTCGCCCTCTTCCTCCTCTTCTCGGGCTGGCAGTGCTTCCGCCGCCAGACGAGGGGCGGCTCGCGCGTGTCGCGACCGAGCTCGCGCAACGGGGGGTCGAGGTGAGCTGCCCCGGCTTCTTCGCCCGGCTCGTCGAGATCACGCCGTACGGCGGCTGGGTCCACTTCGACGAGCACGGCCGGCCGGCTCTTTCGCGGCGGCTCCGGCCCGGAGCTCGGATTCTCCATTCGTGCCCGTCACGGCGGCGGAGCGTTCCCAGACCCGGCCGCTCGTGACGATCGTTCTGGCCGCTCACAGAAGCGGTGAGTTCTCGAGCCTCTGCGCCTTTCTGTCCGAGCGAGAGATTCGCGAGGGCGTCGGAACGCGAGCCCGCTGCCGAACGATGGCACGCAGGAACCCGCTGACTCCCTGCGGGCGCTGCACCTTCCGCATCCGTCGGGTCGTCGGCGTCTACGCGACGCCGCGCGACCGCACCGAGCGTCGCAAGACCGTCGTCTGGCTCGTCGGCGTCAAGGGCGATTCGCAGTTCAAGGGGAGAGCGAGCTCGAGCTCGGGTTCGTCCGGGAGCGAGGGCGCTGGGTGCTCTCGCAGATCCTGCAGGCGCGCTAGCTCCCGAGCTTCACTTCCTCAAAGGGTGGTTCCGCGACACGCTTCCCACCGTCCAGGGCCACCAGTGGGCTGTAATACGTCTCGACGGCGACCTCGATGAATCAACCATGGACAGCCTCGAGAATCTCTACCCGAGTCTCTCA
>JACCRW010000308.1 GCA_013813345.1 Actinomycetota bacterium | reverse complement strand
TAGCCGGTCGGCTCGGCGCCGTCGATCGAGAGCGCGTGGTCGTGCGCCTCGTCGAGCTTGACCGTGATCGAGCCGGCGTCGGCCGGCGCGTCGCCGAGGAAGACGAAGATCTTGCCGCGCACCTTCGCGACCCGATCGCCCCACGGAAACTCCTCCGTCGTCTCGGGAAGGCCGAGCGCGAACGCGCGCAGCTCAGTGCGGATGTCGGCCATGACGAGGACGGTACTGGCTACCCTCCTTGCATGGCCATCGACCGCGACGCGATCCTGAAGGCGCTCGAGCGCGTGATCGATCCGGAGCTCCAGAAGCCGGTCACCGAGCTCGAGATGGTGCGCGAGATCGAGATCGACGGCCCCGACGTGAGGGTGACGATCGCGCTGACGGTCGCCGGCTGTCCGCTCCGCAACTCCTTCCAGGAGCAGGTCGCCGAGCACGTCGGCACGCTCGCCGGCGTTCGCCGGGTCGAGCTCCGCTTCGACGTGATGAGCCCGGAGGAGAAGACCGCGCTCTCGACGCGCCTCCGCGGCGGCCGACCCGAGAAGTCGATCTCGCTCGATCCGCGCACGCGGGTGATCGCGGTCGCGAGCGGCAAGGGCGGGGTCGGTAAGTCGTCGCTCACCGTCAACCTCGCCGCCGCGCTCGACGCACAGGGCAAGACCGTCGGCCTGATCGACGCGGACATCTACGGCCACTCGATTCCGCACCTGCTCGGGATCAACCAGCGGCCGATCGTCGTCGACAAGATGATCGTGCCGCCGGTTCGCGGGCGGCTCAAGTTCATCTCGATCGGCAACTTCCTCGACGAGAACGGCCCCGTGATGTGGCGCGGGCCGATGCTGCACCGCGCGCTCGAGCAGTTCCTCTCGGACGTGCACTGGGGCGAGCTCGACGTGATCGTGATCGACATGCCGCCCGGCACCGGCGACATGGCGATCTCGCTCGGCCAGCTCCTGCCACGAGCCGAGGTGCTGCTCGTGACGACGCCGCAGCCGCTCGCCCAGGAGGTCGCGTCGCGCGCCGCCGTGATGGCGCAGCGCACCGGCCAGCGCTTGGTCGGCGTCGTCGAGAACATGGCCGGCGAGACCTTCGGAGCGGGGGGCGGCGAGCTGCTCGCGCGCCAACTCGAGACGCCGTTCCTCGGCTCGGTGCCGCTCGACGTCGAGCTCCGCGAGGCGGGCGACCGGGGCGAGCCGGTGGTCGAGTCGCGGCCCGATTCGGCCTCGGCGCAGGCGATCGTCGCGATCGCCGAGCTCGTGGTGGTGCCGCGTCCGGGCGCGATCCAGAAGCCGCTGACGTTGCTCACGTGAGCGAGGGCGCCGGCCGCCCAGTCGCCTTCTTCGACCTCGACCGGACGCTCCTGCGGCGCTCGAGCGCGCTCGCGCTCGCCGGCTCGTTCCGCGCGCACGGGGTGATTGGGCGCGGCCAGCTCGCGAAGGCGGCGGCGTGGCAGCTGATCTTCGTCGCCCGCGGCGTCAGCGCGGAGGCGGTGCGCAAGGCCTCAGAGGAGGGGATGATGATTCTCGAGGGCTTCCGGGTCGACGATCTGCGGAGGATGGTCGCGAGCGCGATGGAGCCGGTGCTGAAGCCGCTCGTCTACTCCGATCCGCTCGAGCTCGTCCAACGCCACAAGGAGCGCGGCGAGCCGGTCTACATCGTCTCGGCGACGCTGCAGGAGATCGTCGAGGAGCTGGCGCGGGAGCTCGGCTTCCACGGCGCGCTTGGCTCGACCTGCGAGATCGAGGACGGCGTCTACACCGGCGTCTCGCTACGTGCGTGTCACGGTGAGGGCAAGGCGGCTGCCGTGCGGGAGCTCGCAGCGCGCGAGGCAATCGACCTCGCCGCCTCGACGGCGTATTCGGACAGCCACACCGACCTGCCCTTCCTCGAAGCGGTCGGCAACCCCATCGTCGTCAACCCCGACCGGAAGCTCGGCCGGATTGCGGCGGAGCGCGGCTGGCCCGTGCTCGAGTTCAGCGAGCTCGCTTTCCCCGTTGTTCGGCGACTGTGGCCCGCGCTCGTCGGGATCCCGCTCGCGCTCGGTGCTGGTGCCGCGGTCTGGGCCGCGCATCGCTGTCTGAGCGGGGGCCGTGCGGCCTGAAGACGCCCGAACCCGGCTTGCAGCGCTCGGCTTCGGCACCGCCGACGTCGAGACGCTCTTCGCGCACTTCGACGACGCCGAGCGGCGCGGCAAGCTCGGCCACGGCCACGCCAGGATCGAGTGGCTGGAGGCACAGGAGCTCGACCCGGCGGCGCGACCGGTCAAGGCGTCCGCGCTTCCCGGCTTCGATCGCTGGGAGTCGCGCGGGGCGCTCGGCTATCTCGTGCTCGCAGAGATCTGCGCCGAGCTCTCCGAGGCGGGGCCGTGGCCGGTGCGGGTCGTGGTCGCGGATGCATTCCCGACCGGCCATCTCGGCTATTGGGTGCGGTGGCTTGCCGAGGCCGGCCTCGTTGCGGCGCTGACCGCTTCCTCTCCCGCTCGCCTGCCCCACCCGGACGGCGGCGAGCCGCTCGTCGGCACGACCCCGCTCGCGATCGGGCTCCCGAACCCCGAAGGCGAGCCGATCGTTGTCGACGTCTCGATGGGCGCCGTCACCTACGGCGACGTGATCCGCGGCGCGGCGCAGCCCGAGCAGCTCGTCCCCTTCGGCGGCGAGCAGGCCCACAAGGCATTCGCGCTCGCGGTCGGCCTCGAAGGGCTGATCTCGTCTTTCGTCGGTGACACCCACGGGATCGTGCTCGTCGCGGCGAAGCCCGAGTTCTCCCACTTCGCGGCGGAGCTGCGCGAGCGAGCCGGGGGCCTGCGGCTACCCGGCGATGCCTAGGCCGGTCGCCGCAGTACGAGATCCTCGAGCCGCACGCGACCGTCGAGCAGATCTGCTGCCTTGTCACGCAACGAGCGAGCGGCTTCGGACATGCCGGCCTTCTCGTAGGCGTCGATCGCCGCGTCGTACCGACGACGAGCGGCCTTGAGATCACCGTCGGCGATTTCGACGTACGCGACACTCCCGAGAGAGGTCGCTATGCCCTGCTCGTCCCCTTCGGCTCGAGCGATCTTCAACGCAGCGAGGTGGAGGCGGCGAGACTCGTCGTCTCTGCACTCGTTGAAGGCGATGTTTCCGAGGAAGTGGTATGCGGCGCACTCGCCGAACCTGTCGCCTGCAGCTCGCGCGAGCTCAAGGACCCGTTCGAACAACGCTCGGGCGTGTTCGTACTCCTCATTCTGCCACGCGTCGCGACCGGCGATTACCAGATCTCGCACGTTCGGAGGAAGGTCCGCTGCGGTCCGCACCGTTCGACGATAACGCGCTCCATGCCTCAGCTTCTCGGCCTCCGAATCCTCGCGCTGCCGATTCGGGCGCCTACCGCAGCGGCTCGAGGTCGTCGTCGTCCTCCGCCCATTTCGCGAACTTCGGGTCGAGCCCGACAGCGCGGTCGAGCGCCGTTCGAGCCTCGTCGAGCCGGCCGAGCCGCGCGTTCATGCAGGCCAGGTGGTACAGCAGGACGGCGCTGTCGGGTTTCTCGGCGAGCGCGGCCTCGATCTCCGCGAGCCCGCGCCCCGGATCGCCCTCGTCCGCGTAGGCATAGGCAGCGAAGAACGATTCCCACTCCGACGGCTCGTGGCTCCCCGGCTCGCCGCCGACCGCCAACACCGTCGTGCCCGGCTCGACCGCCTTCGCCGCGCGCTTCACCGTTGGGTCACGAAGGAAGACGATCGTCCCCGCCGGCGCGTCGAGCTCCTCGTCGCCGAGCGAGAACATCGCATGGCCGGCGACGACGACGTAGAGCTCTTCGTGTCGCAGCGTCTCCTCGGTGTGCTCCTCGACGACGTCCTGCCCGGCTTCGGCGGCCGTGTACGCGTTGATTCCGAATGCCGTGATCCCGAAGCGGCGCCGCACCGGTGACCAGCGCAGCGTGCCCGGCCCCTTCAGCGACTCGAGGTCGGACAGGAGCACACTCTCCCAGCCCTTCAACTCTCCCTCCGAAGGGCCTCGAGCACGACAGGATCGATCGCGTCCTCGCCGTCGACGCGTTCCTCCAGGTTCTCGACTCCGGCCCAGGCGGCGAGGTTGTCGTAACCGAGCCTGCTGAGGCGCTCCTTCAGCTCCGCGCGCAGCTCGTCGTCCACCGGCAGCCAGTCCGAGCGCGGCGTCTTGCCGAAAAGCGCGTCGTGGAGGCCGTAGAGTCGCCGCAGCTCCTCGATCGGCCGCTCGTGGTCGTCGACGCGGAGGTCGACCACGGAGTCGGAGAGGTTCGCGTAGCCGCCGTCCCGCTCGACGACGAGCAGCGAGGCCGACTGCTGGCCGCGCCGGTCGCCGCCCGCGGCCTGTGCCGCCGCCAAGCACTCGAGCAGGCGTTCTGCGAGCGGCTCGGACGACGCCTCGAACGTCTCGGCGAGCGCGTCGACGGTCTCGCCCGAGACGAGGATGTTCCCCTGTGCCGCGTAGCCGGCTCCCGTGCGTCCGCCGGCCCAGTCGTGGCAATCGGAGCCGGTGAAGCTCGCACCGCGGCCCTCGGCGTCGACGATTCCGAGCTGACGGCTCTCGCGCTCGTCGTCCGCCTCGGTCAGCCGACGCACGACCTCGTCTGCGGCGAGCGCCTGGCGGAGCAGTGCGAGCCCGTCCGGGCCGTAGCGCGGGTTCGCGTAGGCCTGAGTCGCGACAGCGCCGACGTGCGGCTCGGCCCACGGCACCACCGAGCCGACGGCGAGGAACTTCGACTGCACCGCGACCCCCCACTGGCCGGCGTCGAGGTCGCAGGCGACGATCGAGTACGTGCTCACGGGCGGAGCGAACGAGCGCTTGTGTTGTTCCAACACAAGCGGGTCTCGTCCCTCGGAACGGCTTCTGGAGAGCGATTGCGGGCCGCTGAGCGCGAGGTCGAGCTTGTGTTGTTTCAACACAAGCTCATTTCCCGTACGTCAGCTCCGTCAGGTCGAGCGCGAGCAGCTCCTCGCTCGGGACGAGCACCGACGCGACCTCCGGCCGGGCGAGCGCAGCTTGCACGCGGTCGGCTGAGTCGGCGAGGACGACGACCGGAGTCCCGGCCTCGTGCGCCGCACGCAGCCCCTCCAGATCCGAGACGTCGTCGAGGACGAGCGCGTCCGTCACGTCGAACGAGCCTTCGAGCGTGAGCTCCGGCACGCGCCGACCCGTGCGCCCGTACCAGCGCTCC
>JACCRW010000294.1 GCA_013813345.1 Actinomycetota bacterium | reverse complement strand
TGGCGGCGCTGGATCGTGCAGTCGCGCTCGCCGAGGTGGATCACGTTGCCGTGCGCGTCCGCGAGCACCTGCACCTCGACGTGGCGCGGATCCTCGAGGTAGCGCTCGACGTAGACGCGCCTGTCTGCGAAGTACTTCTCGCCCTCGCGCCGAGCGGAGTCGAGCGCGCGCTCCGCCTCGTCCGCAGAGTCGACGAGCTTCATCCCCTTGCCGCCACCGCCCGCGGCCGCCTTGACGATCAACGGGTAGCCGACCTCCTCGCCGAGCGCGAGCACCTCCTCGACCGACTCGACCGGCTCGGTCGTGCCCGGGATGATCGGCACTCCCGCCGCCTGCATCGCCGTCCGCGCCTGCGTCTTCGACCCCATCAGCTCGATCGCCTCGCTGGGGGGGCCGATCCAGACGAGGCCGGCGTCCTCGACCGAGCGGGCGAAGTCGGCGTTCTCGGCGAGGAAGCCGTAACCGGGATGGATCGCCTCGACGCCGGAGCGGCGCGCGACCTCGAGCAGCTTCTCGCCGACGAGGTAGCTCTCCGTTGCCGGGCCGGAGCCGAGCAGGTACGCCTCGTCGGCCGTGCGGACGTGGAGACCGTCGCGGTCGGCCTCGGAGTAGACGCCGACGCTCCCGATCTCGAGCTCCCGGAGAGCGCGGAAGATCCGGATCGCGATCTCGCCGCGATTCGCGACCAGGACTTTCGAGAAAGGCGGCATCGGCCGCGTATTCTGCTCGCGGATGACCTTGCCCGATCAGCTGACCGTCGGCCGGGCGGCCTCCGTCCCCCTCGTCGTCCTCCTCTATGCCTGGGACTTCCCCCACAACGAGGCGTGGGCAACGGCGCTCTTCTGCGTCGCGATGGCGACGGACTGGCTCGACGGCCGGATCGCGCGCCGCCGCGGCACGACTTCCTCGCTCGGCTCGCTGCTCGACCCGATCGCGGACAAGGTGCTCGTGCTCGCGGTGCTCGTGATGCTGATCGAGGATGGGATCTGGCCGGCGTGGATGGTGGCGGCGATCGTCGCGCGCGAGTTGCTCGTCTCGGGCCTGCGCCTGGCCGCGATCGAGCGCGGGGTCGTCATGGCCGCACGCGACCTCGGCAAGCTGAAGACGTGGGCGCAGGCGACCGCCGCCGCGATCGGCGGTTTCGCGGCCGCCGGCGCGTGGAGCGACGCCTTCGGCTGGTGGGCACTCCTCGTCGCGCTCGCGCTTACCTGGATCTCGGGCCTCGACTACGCCCGGATCGCGCCGCGCGTTCTCCGCGGAACGATCTGACAGACGCGTCTACTCCAGCTCCAAGGCGGCGCCGGACACCTGCGTGTCTCCTGCACTCTCGTCCTGAGCTCCCGCCCGGACGTCTCGCAGCAGCACCGCGGCCAGGACAGCCGCCGTCGCGGCCACGATGGCGCTGGCGAGCGCGGCCGCCCGCAACCCCTGCGTGAACGCCTCTCGCGCGACCTCGAGCAGCTCGGCGGCGACGTCGCCGGGAAGCTCTTCCGCCGCGGCCACCGCGCCGCCCAGCGTGTCCAATGCGGTTCCCTGCTGATCGGGAGGAACGCGGGCGGGTACGCCGTCGGCCACATGATTGCGGTAGACGGCGGTGCCGAGGGTGCCGAGGATCGCGATGCTGAACGCGCCACCGAGCTCGGCTCCGGTCTCCGAGATCGCCGACGCCGCACCCGCCCGCTCGGTGGAGCGGCGCCGAGGATCAGGTCGTTCGTCAGCGTGAAGAGCGGAGAGAGACCCAGGGAGAAGATGACGGATGCCGACACGAGGACGGCGAGGCCCGAGTCTGCACTCACCTGCGTGAGCAGCGCGAAGCCGGCGGCTCCGACTGCCAGCCCCGCCGCCATCACGGAGCCGGGCCGCACCCGCCGCACGAACACCGGCGCCAGCATCGAGCCGAGGATGAAGGCTCCGAACGAGGGCAGCGTCCACAGGCCCGCGCGAAACGGCGAGAGCCCCGCCACGAGCTGGAGGTACTGGAAGATGAAGAGAAAGGCGCCGAACAGAACGAGGATCCCCAGTGTGTACACGACGAGCGACGCGCTGAACGCACGCACGCGGAAGAGCCGCAGGTCGATCAGCGGATCGGCGAGCCTCGCCTGCCGGCGCACGAATGCGATCCCGAAGGCGAGACCGGCCAGGATCGCGAGGAGCGCCAGCAACTCGAGGCCGTCCTGGGCGATCCGCTTGAGCCCGAAGACGACTGTCAGTACGGCGACGAGCGAGAGGGCGGCGCTCGGCAGATCGATCCGGCCCGCTTCCGGATCGCGGAACTCCGGCAAGAGCACCGGCCCCAGCACGAGCAGCAGAGCCATGACCGGCACGGCCAGCAGGAAGACCGAGCCCCACCAGAAGAACTCGAGCAATGCTCCACCGAAGAGCGGGCCGAGCGCGCCGCCGAGCGAGTAGCTCGTGATCCAGACTCCGATCGCGAACGTGCGCTGACTCTGGTCGTGGAACATGTTGCGGATCAGCGAGAGGGTCGACGGCGCGATCGTCGCTCCGGCGATCCCGAGCAGCGCCCGAGAGCCGATCAGCATCTCGGCACTCGTCGAGAACGCGGTCAGGAGCGAGGCGAGGCCGAACGCGACGGCGCCGATCAGGAGCAGCCGGCGACGGCCGATCCGATCGCCGAGCGTTCCCATCGTGATCAGCGCCCCGGCGACCATGAAGCCGTAGATGTCGATGATCCACAGGAGCTGCGCGCTCGACGGCTGGAGATCCGCGCTCAGGGAGGGCACCGCGAGGTGGAGCACGGTCAGGTCCATCGCGTAGACAACGCAGGCGAGGGCGAGCACGGCGAGCCCGATCCATTCGCGACGCCCGGCTCTCG
>JACCRW010000287.1 GCA_013813345.1 Actinomycetota bacterium | reverse complement strand
AGAGCAAGCCCGTGAAGCCGAAGAGCAGGTCGTACGTGAGCGCGATCCCGGCGAAGAGGAGGCAGAGCGCGAGGAGGCCGAGCGTGCCGGGGCTGTCGAGCGGGCCGGCGAAGACGACGGGGATGTCTAACGGCAGCGTCGGAACGACCGCGAGCACCGCGAGCAAGACGAACGGGATCGCGAGCGCGACGGCGCGCCTGCCCATCAGTGCGCAACCTTCGGGGCGAGCCCACCGGGCCGGGCGAGCAGGACCAGCGCGAGCAGGAGCACGACGGCGAGGTCGCCGAGACCGCTCGACGCATAGTAGTTCGCGTACTGCTGGACGAGCCCCACGACGACCGCGGCGATCGCGGTGCCCCCGATCGAGCCGAAGCCGCCGATCACGACGACGATGAACGCGAAGATCAGGAGGCTCGTACCCCGGCCGGGATCAACCGCGCCGAAGTAGACACCGGAGAGCACGCCCGCGAGCGCCGCCGCGAGCCCGCCGATCGCGAAGACGAGCGTGAAGGACTTGCGCACGTCGATCCCGAGTGCCGTCACCATCGCCCGGTTCTCGACCCCGGCGCGGACGATCAGCCCGTAGCGGGTGTAGCGCAGGAACGCCGTCAGCCCGAGGAAGACGAGCACAGCGGTCGCGATCTCGAGGAAGCGGTCGTTCGGGATGTTGGCGCCGAAGATCGTGGTCGTGTCGATCAGCCAGTCGGGCACGGGGAACTGGCGCGCGTCGAAGCCCCAGATCGCCTCGACGAGCGCACTCAGGACAAGTGCGAGGCCGACGGTAACGAGCACCTGCTCGATGTGGCGCTCGTAGAGCGGCCGGATCAGGACGAGCTCGACGAGCGCCGCGAGCAGCGCGCCGACGGCGAGCCCGACGATCGCGCCGACCAGGAGCTTCGCGCCCGGCCCGCCGCCGACGTGGGTCGACGTCCACCATGTGGCGTAGGCCCCGACTGTGAGGAAGGCTCCGTGGGCGAAGTTGAGCACGCCCATCAGGCCGTAGATCAGGGAGAGGCCGGACGCGATCAGGAAGTACATCGCGCCGAGCCCGAGCCCCGTGATCGTCAAGAGGATGAACGTGCTCATCAGTGCCCGCCTCCGTGGACGCCGAGCAGGGCACGCACGCGCTCGGGATCGCCGAGGAGCTCCTTCGCACCGCCCGCGTGGACGACGCGACCCCCGTCCAGCACGACGACCTGCTGCGCGACCCGCGCCACGACGGCGAGGTTCTGCTCGACGAGAAGCACGGTCGCGAGCTCCGCCGCCCGCTCGAGCGCGGCCGCGACCTCGGTCACGAGGAGCGGCGCGAGCCCCTTCGTCGGCTCGTCGACGAGGAGCACAGAGTTCTCGTTCAGGAGCGCGCGGGCGATCGCGACCATCTGCTGCTGGCCGCCCGAGAGCGTCCCCGCCTTCTGGGCGCCGCGCGTCTTCAGCTCCGGGAAGAGCTCGTAGACGAGCTCGTAGCGCGGGCTCCCGTTTCGCTCGGCGATCCGGAGGTTCTCGTCGACGCTGAGACCGGCGAAGACGTCGCGATCCTCGGGGACGTAGCCGACTCCGCGCTGGACGATCCGGTGCGTGGGCAAGCGCGTCAGCTCAGCTCCGGCGAGCGAGACCCGCCCACGCCGTGGGACGAGACCCATCAGCGCCCGCAGCGTCGTCGTCTTCCCGACTCCGTTCCGGCCGAGCAGCGCCGTGACGCCGCCCTCGGGCACCTCGAACGAGACGCCTTGGAGCACGTGCGACTCGCCCAGGTGGACGTGCAGGTCGCGAACCTCGATCAGGGCCACTAGAGCGGCTCCCCGAGATACGCCGTCTGCACGGTCTCGTTCGCCATCACCTTGTCCGGCTCATCGAACGCGAGGAGCGCGCCGTGGTGCATGACCGCGATCCGCTCGGCGAGGCCGATCACGACCTCCATCCGGTGCTCGACCATCAGCACTGTCTTTCCTTCCTCCTTGTGCACCGAGCGGATCAGCTCCACGAGCTCGTCGACGTCCTCGACCGAGACGCCGGCCATCGGCTCGTCGAGCATGATCACATCCGGCTTCCCGACGAGCAGCATCGCGACCTCGAGCTTCCGCTGATCGCCGTGTGAGAGGAGGCCTGCCGGCCAGGCGCCGCGGCCGCCGAGCCCGACCCGCTCGAGCGCCTGCTCGGCCTGCTCGACCCCGATCCGGCTCGCCCGCCGCCAGATCCGCATCGTCCCTCCGAGCTCCGAGTCGGCCGCGAGCCGCACGTTCTCACACACGGTCAGGAGCGGGAAGACGCTCGAGACCTGGAAGGTGCGCCCGAGCCCGGCCTGCGTTCGGCGAAACGGCGGCTCACCGGTGATGTCCCGACCGTGCAGCTCGACGCTCCCCGCGGTCGGCTGAAGGAGACCCGAGAGCAGGTTGAAGAGCGTTGTCTTGCCGGCGCCGTTCGGCCCGATGATCCCGACGAGCTCGCCCGCGCGGACCTCGAGCGAGACATCGGCGACGATTCTGGCGCCGCCGATGTCGAGCCCGAGGCCCCGCGTGGCGAGGATCGGTGAGGGAGAGCTCACGATCCCGGCGGTCAGGGGTTGCCGGTTAGCGCCTCTCCGGCGGGGCGACGAACTGGCCCTTGATCCGGGCAGTCACCTTCGGCGTGAAGCGGTTGCCGTTCTGGACGAGCTTCACCTGGAACATCGGCTGGATCATCGCGTGGTCGGACTGGCGGATCGACTGCTGGCCCTTCGGGCCGACGAAGTTCCAGCCCTCGAGCGCAGAGATCATCCGGTCGACGTTGTCGCCCTTCGCCTCGGTGAGCGCGCGGACGATCATCTGGCCGGCGACGAAGCCGTCCGGGGTGAACAGGTCCGGCACTTGGCCTCGCTTGCGCATCGCGTTGACGAGGAAGTCGTTGACCTTGTTCTTCGGTGCGGTCGAGACGTAGTGCGACAGGAAGTCGATCCGCGTCGCCGCCTCGCCGTAGCTCGCCCAGGTCGCCTTCTCCGCGAGCCCGGTCACGATCTTGTTCGAGACGCCGAACACGTTCTGCTGCGTCAGCGCCCGATACATCGCCGGAGCGGTCGTGCCGGCCCAGGCGATGAAGAGCAGATCCGGGTTCGCCTGCTTCGCCTGCTGCGCGAACGGTGTGAAGTCCTGCGCCGAGAGCGGCACGAGGAGCCGGCTCACCGCGTGGCCCTGGCCGCCGACGACCGCGTTTACGGCGGCGAAGTTGCCCGCGCCGAACGCTGAGTCCTGCGCGAAGACGACGACCTTGCGACCGGCGCCCCGCAGAAACGTCGCCGCGGTCTTCACGTCCTGGAAGGTCTGGCGACCCGATCGAAACGTGTACTTGTTGATCCCGGTGACCGCGTCGGTCGCGGCCGGGCCCGAGATGAAGAGGATCTTGTTCTGCTCGGCGAGCGGCGCCATCTGGAGCGCGACGCCCGACGAGACGCTGCCGGCGAGGATCTTGTAGCCCTTCCCGATCAGATCCTTCGCGGCCGAGACCGCCTTGACGGGATCGGTGCCGTCGTCGGCGAGCGTCAGCTCGATCTTCCGCCCGTTGACCGAGTTCGTGCCCTTGGTCGCGTAGGCGAGGCCGTAGCGGAGGCCCTGGATGTACTGGGCGCCGTAGGCCGCGAGCAGCCCCGTACGCGAATAGACGATCCCGACCTTGTACGGATCGGCGCCGCCGCCGGTGCCGGCCGCCGTCTTCGCGTCCGCTGTGCTCGCGAGCCCGCCGAGTACAGCGGTGGCGAGCGTGAGCGCCACTGCAAGCTTCAAGCGCGTTCCCTGCATCTCTCCCTGACCTCCCTGAAAGGATGACCAAAACCTGAGACCCGATTCAGGTCTACGGTACGACGGCGAGCGGTCGCGTGTCAAGAGCCGGTGAAGTAACGACCTAGGCTCCGAGCTCGTGGAGGAGAGGGCCGGCATCGAGCGGATCGGAGCCGATCCGCTCGGCGATCTCCTCGCTCGTCGGGCGCGTCCCCTCCCGGAAGAGCTCGCGCAGCCGCTCCCCTGTCTCGGGTCTGCGCCACCAGTCCTCGCCGATCTCCGCGATCAGGTGCCGCCGGAGCTGGGCCGAGCGGATCCAGGCTCGCAGGTAGTCGGCCGAGTAGAACCCCGAGTCCATATCGGAGAGGAAGCTCTCCACCGGATAGTGGATCCCGGTGGCCGCGGTGAGCCGTTCGGAGTAACCGGTGGAGGTGCCGCCGTCGTCCGGGAATCGGCCCCAGAACTCGAGCTCGAACTGGAGCTTCGCGGTGTAGCGGCGAAAGAGGAGCGCCTCCAAGAACGTCGTCGCCTCGGCATTCTCGACGGCCTGCTCGTCGGAGAGCCCGAAGTGCTCGGCGTGCCAGCCCGGCTCCCGCGAGATCGCCTCGACGATGTAGGAGTAGACCTCCGTCAAGGCGTGGTCGCGGGAGATCTTGCGGAAGGTGTAGGGCAGCGCCGGATCGCAGCCGGCGTAGTGGAGCGCGTGGCCGGCCTCGTGGAGGAACGCCTGGTAGTCGTGCAACCCGCCCTGGGCGCGCGTGATCAGATGGACGACGTTGGGCGGATCCGAGGCGATCACGCAGGCGCGCGGCGACTTCTGCGGGCGGTCGTCGAGGTCGAGGCGGATTCCCGCGATCGACTGGATCTCGAAGCCGAGCCGCCGCAGCGTCTCGACGCACACCTCGACAGAGCGCTCCTTCGTATACGTGGACTCGAGCGGTGAAAGCCGACGCAGGTAGCTCGAGTGATTCGACGTCGGCACGGACTCGCGCTCCGGCCCGAGCAGCTTCGCGAACCAGCGCTCGCGGAGGTCGTCGTAGGCGGGTGTGCCGCTCCTGCTGGCGGCGTCGAGAGCGCGCTCGAGCTCGCGCAGCGAGATCCCCTTCTCCTCGTCGGACCGCTCGATCGCGTCGGCGACGCCGGAGAGCTCCGCCTCGAGCGCGTCGCCGGCTGTGAGCAACGCGCGCCGCTCGTCGTTGAAGCGGGCGCTCTCGGCGTTGTGGAGCGCCCCGAGCTCGTCGCGGTCGCGGTAGCTGGGGAGCACGGCGAGCCTGGCCTGGGCGGTGCGAAGCGGTAGCTCCTCGCCGCGCCAGAGGATTCGCGCCGCGAGGATCGCGTTCTCCAGCTCGTCCTCCTGCCCGGCGAGCTCGGCCGCGACGATCCCGGCTTCGCAGGTCTTCCGGAGCCGATAGAGCCGCTCCCGCTCCTCGTCGGGAACGTCGTCCTCGGCCACGTGCAGCGCCCCCACCTGCCCGTGGGTGAAGAGATCGCGGTAGCGCTCCACGATCGTCGCCTGATCCGAGGTCTCCTTCTCGCCGACCCGCACGGCACGCGCTTCCTCGGAGCGCTCGAAGAGGTAGCGCGCCAGGCGCTCCTCGTACTCGAGCGGAGTGCGGATCGCGGTCGTGCTCATCCGAGCTAGCGGACGGCCTCGTCGGAGACCGCTGCGGAAAGCTCCTCGAGCGCGAACGGCTTTCCCAGGACCCCGGCGACCCGCGCTCGCACAGCCGGCGAGATCTCGCTCGTCCCGGAGAGCATCACGACACGAATCGGGAGCTCGAGTCCTTCGATGTCGTCCAGAAGCTCCAGGCCGTTGTCTGCGCCGACGTGGACGTCGAGCAGGACGACGTCGAGCTGCTCGACGGCGAGCAGCTCGCGCGCCTCGGCCAGCGTGCCGGCCTCCAACACTCGGTGACCATCGAGCTCGAGGTTGACGCGGCAGAGCAGGCGGAGGGACGGCTCATCGTCGACGACGAGCACCGTGTGCGGGCGATTCATCGCGTGCGAGTGTAGACACAGCCATCCCGAGCCGCGGAATCCGGGCCAGGGTTCGCGAGCCGTTAGACTCGGGCTCTTGAGGCCGATCGCCGGATCGGGTCGCATCGCGAGCTCCGAGCGGGCGCTCGACCGGCTGCGCCGCGATCTTCAGCCGACGTTGAGCGCGCTCGACCGGGCGGCCGCCGATCCCGAATCGCTGGACGAACTCGGCGACGACCTGCCGGCGCTCCAGTACGCGCTCCATGCCGCCGCCGAGCGGGCGCTCGTGCCTCTCGTCGGAGGCTACGAAAGCTCGTACGACGAGTTGGAATACGCCCTCTCGGTTGCGCGCGACGAAACGGCCGATGTAGCCGAGACGCTCGTCGAGTCCGGTCCGGCCGCCGCCGCGGCGCTCCTGTGGGAGTGGCGCGTGGCGCTCTTCGGCGTCCGACTGGCGCTCCAGCGGCTCGAGCACACCGCCACCAACGGGGAGCCGCCTCCTCCACCCGAACCAAGGGTGCTGCCGCTCGTCTTCCTCGGGGCGGGCGTCGCGCTCGTGCTCGGTGGCGCCCTCACCAGTGCCTGGCCGCTCTGGTTCCTCGGACTCGCCCTCGTCGTGGGGAGCGCCGGCCTCTCGCGCCGCCCGTAGCCGTACCGCCTGGCGCGCAAGCGTCGTTTGCCTCCTACAAGTGAGAAACGAGGCTCCCCGAGAAGTGAAGGACGCGCGCACGCACGAACGGCAACGCAGGCTCGAAGACGCGCTCCCGACTGCGAGCTATCGTCGTCGCGCCTGGCTCGAGTTCCAGCGCGCGCTCGATCCGCTCGCGCCGCCTAAGCCGCTGCGGCCGCCGCCCCGCTCCTGAGGCGCGCGACCGCGGCCTCGCGGCCCAGGAGAGCGAGACTCTCGTAGAGGCCGGGCGAGATCTTGGAGCCGGTGACCGCGACGCGGATCGGCGCGAAGACCTGTCTCGGCTTCGCACCGAGGCGCTCGCAGAGTTCCTTCAGCGCGGCTTCGATCGGCCCTGACTCGAAGAGATCGACCCGCTCGAGGGCGGCCGCCGCCTCCTCGAGCACGGCGCGCTCGAGGAGCGCCGGATCCGGCTCGACGTCGTGGAAGAGGAAGCCCGCGAAGCTGGGAAACTCGCCGAGCCTGCCGATCTTCTCCTGCACGAGCGGGACGGCCTCGCGGATCCGCTCCTCCGGCCAGTCGTTTCCACGCTCGCGCAGGTAGGCGACGAGCGTGTCGGCGTACGCGGCAGGCGGGAGCGCACGGAGATAGACGCCGTTCAGCCAGTCGAGCTTGTCGTAGTCGAAGGTTGCCGAGCTCGCCCCAACCCGATCGAGCGAGAAGCGATCGACCAGCTCTCCGCGATCCATGATGGTCGTCTCTCCGTCCGGTGCCCAGCCAAGCAGCGCGAGGAAGTTGATGAGAGCCTCCGGCAGATACCCGGAGTCCCGGAACTCGTCCGTCGAGACGGCGCCGTGCCGCTTCGACAGCGGCTTCCCATCCGGCCCATTGATCATCGGGACGTGCGCGTAGACGGGCAGCGCCGAACCGAGCGCGGTCAGAATCTGAATCTGCTTCGGGGTATTCGAGACGTGGTCGTTGCCTCGAATCACGTGCGTGATCTCGTCGAGCCAGTCCTCCACGGGTGAGGCGAAGTTGTAGGTGGGCCGGCCGTCCGAGCGGACGAGCACGACGTCCTCGAGCTCTGCGTTCGGAAATTCGATCCGGCCCAGGACGGCATCGTCCCAGCCGGTTATCCCGTCCTCGGGCATCCGGAAGCGGATCGCTCCTTCCTCCTCATAGGCTGCACCGTCTTCCACGAGCCGCTTCGCCTCCTCCTGGCAGCGCTCGATCCGGTCGAGCTGGAACGTGGCGGCGCCGTCCCAGTCGATCCCGATCCACTCGAGCGAGCGCTGGATCTGCTCCACGGCGGCGGCTACCTCGCGAGAGACGTCCGTGTTCTCGATCCGCAGCAGACACTCACCGCCCCGGCCGCGCGCGAAGAGCCAATTGAAGAGAAACGTGCGCACGCTGCCGATGTGCAGGAAGCCCGTGGGGCTCGGAGCCATGCGGACGCGGACAGGAGCGGCCATCCGGCTAGCCTAGCGAGGTGATCTTCGGCGCCCACTGCTCGGGCGGGGTCAAGGGCGCCCTCGAGAACGCGATCGAGATCGGCGCCGATGCCGTCCAGCTCTTCGCCCAGAGCCCCCGAATGTGGCGCTTTCCCGAGCACGAACCGGCGGTGTTGGAGCGGTTCCGCGAGCGGCGGGCGGAGGCGGAGCTCGGAACCGTGCTCGTCCACGCCCTCTACCTCTGCAACCTCGCAGCGCCCGATCCGGCGATCTACTCGAAGTCCATGCAGACGATGCGCTCGACGATGGAGGCGTCGTGCGCGATCGGGGCTGACGGCGTCGTCCTCCACGTGGGCTCCCACCTCGGAACGGGGTTCGAGGCGGGCCTCGAGCGCGCCGTGCCGGCGCTGCGGCAGGTACTCGAGCTCTGTTCCGATGAGACCTGGCTCCTGCTCGAGAACTCTGCCGGCGCCGGCGGCACGATCGGGCGCTCGCTCGAGGAGCTCGCGGCGCTCGTCGACGCGCTCGATCGGCACCCACGACTCGGCGTCTGCCTCGACACGTGTCACCTCTACGTCTCCGGCGTCGACGTCACCGACCGCGCGGTGCTGGACACGACGCTTACCGAGCTCGAAGGGACGATCGGGCTCGATCGCCTCCGCGCGCTGCACATCAACGACGCGGCGACGCCGCTCGGCTCGAACCGCGACCGGCACGCGAACGTGCTCGAGGGCGAGCTCGGCGAGGAGCTCGGCGTCTTCCTCTCGCATCCGTCCCTCCAGGGCCTCCCGGCCGTGATGGAGACGCCGGGGCCGGACAAGCACGGCCCCGATGCCCGAGAGATGAAGAAGGTGCGCGACCTGCACGCGCGCTGGCTCGCCCGCGCCTGACCGTCGCCGCTCGCCGTTGCGCCTGGGCCGCGCGGACTATGGATCGCGAGCGGAAGGACGCTTGTGTTGTTCCAACACAAGCCTCTCTTTCGACCGTGCGCCCTCGAGGCGTTCGAATGCCTGCGGAATCCTGACCACGTACGGCGAGGTGATCGAGAAAACCGCCTCCGCTGCCGCCCGCCTCGTCTGCCCGCGCGCCTCCCGTCGTGCCCGCTCAGCGCGAGCGAGCTCGCGCACGACGTGATAGCCGGGACGTCGCAACCCCAGCTTCCAGGCCGCTTCGCCGACGGCACGCCAGGTCTCTGCCATCGAAACGTCGTCGCGATCGAGCGCGACGACGAGGTCGCGGATCCGGCGGTCGTTGCGGGAGAGCGAGAAGCGCACGAGTCCAGGATCGCGGCCGGCGCCTGCCCATTCGTCACAACTCCGTGCCGAAACATGCGAGGAACGCTTGTGTTGGAACAACACAAGCGTTCTTCGGGCGCGGATCGGCTTCTAGGCGGCCAGCTCGTCCGAGCGCGTGAGCACGCAGCGGATCGCCGCGACGACGTCTCGGTCGAACTGCATACCCGCGCAGCGGTCGAGCTCGTCGAGGGCGACCGGAAGCCCGACGGCGTCCCGGTAGGGACGCTCCGAGACCATCGCGGAGAGGGCGTCGCAGGCGGTGACGATGCGGGCGACGAGCGGGATCGCCTCGCCGCTCAAGCCGTCGGGATAGCCGAGCCCGTCCCAGCGCTCGTGGGTCGAGCGAACCATGCGGGCGACCGGAAGCAGCGCAGACGCAGCACCGATGATCCGCTCCCCGATCAGCGTGTGCTGGTGAACGAACGCCCATTCGCTCGGATCGAGCGGCCCCTGCTTCTCCAGAATCGCATCGGGAATCGCGACCTTGCCGACGTCGTGGAGCTCGCCCACGTGACCGAGCTGGACGAGGTCGTGCTCGGCGAGACCCAAGTAACGGCCGATCTCGAGGGCCAGCTCGGCGACGTCGGAGACATGAGTGACGAGCGTCGGGCTGCGCCCGGAGAAGCACGTTCTTGCTCTGGTTGCCGGCCGACGAGCGACGCTGCTGCTTCTGCGCGTACATGCGCGTGTCGGCGAGCCGGAGCGCTGCGCTCGGATCCGCCGCCTCCTCGGGCAGCGAGACAACCCCGAAGGAGCTCGCGATCTCGAAGCCGTCTCCGCTCTCGCGCAGCGCCGACGCTGCGATCCGCGCGAGCTCGAGCCCATCAGTCTCGGCGAGGGAGACGATGCAAAACTCGTCGCCGCCCATCCGGTAGGCCGTCGCAGCGCCGACCGAGCGATTCAGCGCCGCCCCGAGCCGCTCCAGGAGCACATCGCCCGCGAGATGACCGAAGGTGTCGTTGTGGGCCTTGAACCCGTCGAGGTCGAGGAGCACGAGCGTCGCCGACTCCGTCACCGCCTCGAGGTCGGCGATCAGCTGGCGGCGGTTCGCGAGCCCCGTCAGCGAGTCGGTACAAGCCTCGACTCTGCTCCGGGCGATCATCGCCAGATTCTCTCGGAAGATCATGGTCATCCGCCCGAGCACCGCGATCAGGCAGGCAGCGGCGAGCGCGAGCGCGAGGAAGTGGATCCGGGTGAAGTGGTCGTAGACGAGCACTGCAACCGCGATGACGCCGAAGGTCGCGGGGAAGACGAAGACGTCCCATGCGGGCGCAGATCCGCGCCCGCTTCGCGCGAGCGCCGGCTTCTGCCAGCCGGCGAGCGCCATCACCGCGGCGCCGACCACCCAGCCGGCGTCGAGGATCGTTCCCGTCTCGTAGGTGCCATCGGCGATCCGGAAGAGGTAGAAGCTGTCCGAGATCCCGAAGATCACGATGCCGAGCGTGAGCAGAATCCAAGCTCGACCGAGCTGCCAGCGCAGGAACGGCATCGCGCCGACGACGAGAGCGTCAGCGCCAGGTCGCCGAGCGGATAGGCGAGGTTGGTAGCGATCGCGATCGTGGAGCCGCCAGTCGCCTCCACGATCGGTCCGAACAGGCGGCGGCTCCGGCCGCTCCCATGGCGAGCGCACCGATCACGCCGTCCAGGAGCGAGAGACCGGTGCGATCGGCGCGGCCGAGCTGGGCGGCGGTGAGCCCCGCCACACCCGCCATCGCGAGTGGATAGAAGAGCAACCAGAAGGCGTCCGCGATCGACGGGAACGGCACCTCGGCGAGATTCCAGAAGGCGATCGAGTACCACATGTCCGCCGCTCCCCACGAGATCAGAGCCATCCCGATCAGCGTCCACGCTCTCCTCCCGCGACCCGCGTCGGAACCACGCAGGCAGAGTGCGGCGCCGCCGAGGATGGGAACCAGCGGGGCGTACCAGCGGTCGACCGCCTCCGCGATGCCACCGAGATCGCCGAGGCTCGCGGCGCACTGGAGCAGCGCCCCGACGAGCGCGCCCGCGAGCAGGCTTCGAGCGAGTCTCTGACGAGCGTCCATCCGCCCTGATATCGGTATCGCGCGGCCGGTGCTTGAGCAGCCGGCTAGCCGGAGGTGAGCTGCGCGAAGACGCGGAAGCTCGGGCGGGCTCGCGGGAGCTCGTGGAACTCCGGGTTGCGGCAGCCGAGCTCATCGCCGCGCGACTCGTAGCACGGCGCCACCTCGACTTTGCACATCGGCAGCGGCCCGCGCGCCGCCCGAACCGCGCCGAAGCCGTCGCTCCTGGCCTCGGCCGCCCGCAACAGGTCGAGGTCGATCTCGACCTCGTACACCTTCTGCAGGCACCCCATGTACGTATGGCCCCACGCCTCGTAGGCGTAGACGAACGGGCAGGCCCGCTCGAGGCAGGCGCCGGGGTAGACGACCTTGTCGCAGTGGATCTCACAGCGGCGACACTCCAGCTCGTCCTGAGGACGGAGCGGAAGCTCGACCGGGGCCTGTGCGGGCTCTGCCATGCCCGGATTGTGGGCGCGCCGGCAGCTCCCCGCAAGACTTGACATTTGGCCCGATTTCAGGCAGTCGTGGGAGCGATCGCAACCGTTCGGCCGTTACAACGGCGTCGTTAGGGTGCCGGGACGATGGTGCGTCGCTTCCTCTTCGCGTCCGTGGCGCTCGCGCCGCTCGTGATTCTCATCCACTACGTCTTCCACCCGGCGGAGACGATCGAGTTCGTACTCGCCGCCGCGGCCCTCGTCCCGCTCGCGTGGCTGATCGGCGAGGCGACGGAGCATGCGGCCGAGCACACCGGGCCTGGGATCGGCGGCTTCCTCAACGCCACCTTCGGCAACGCGCCCGAGCTGATCATCGCCCTGCTCGCAGTCCACCAGGGGCTGACCGAGGTCGTGCGCGGCTCGCTGAGCGGCTCGGTGATCGGCAACCTCCTGCTCGTGCTCGGGTTCTCGCTCCTCTTCGGCGGCCGGGGCGAGATCGACCGCCAGTCGAGCTTCCTCGCGCTCGGGCTGATCGCGCTCTCGACGCTGATCTTCCTCATCGTCGCGATCCCCGGCTGGGACGGCGATCCCGAGCGCAGCTCGCTCGCCGACCTCTCGATCCCCGTCTCGATCGCCTTGCTCATCGCCTATCTCGGGCTCACCTTCTACTCGCTGCGCCGACACGCGGCGCTGCACATCGCGAGCGACGAGGAGATCAAGGGTTGGTCGTTCAAGTTCGCCCTGGGAGTCCTCGCCGCGGCGACCGTGGTGACGGCGTTCGTCGCCGAGATCCTCGTCGGGACGCTCGAGGTCTTCGCCGAGAAGGCCGGGCTCTCCGAGTTTTTCGTCGCCGCCGTGATCGTGGCGATCGTCGGCAACGCGGCCGAGCACGGCGGGGCGGTCGTCGTCGCGGCGCGGGGCAAGATCAAGCTCGCGGCCGAGATCGCCCTCGCGTCGAGCGCGCAAGTCGCCGTCTTCCTGATCCCGGCGGTCACCCTGCTGGCGCTCCTTATCGACCCGCTCTCGCTCGCCTTCCGTGAGGTCGAGCTGATCGCGCTCGGCGTCTCCGTCGTGATCGCCGGCGCGCTTCTCGCAAACGGCTGGTCGAGTCGGCTCAAGGGGGCGATCCTGATCGCGACCTACCTCGCAATCGCGATCGTCTTCTTCTCGGTGGGCGAGCGCGTCGAAGGTTGAGCCAGCTCGAACGAGCGTCGATCGGAGACATCCCCGTCTTCTTCGCGGAGGGGCCGCCGCCCTTCGTCGGATCGCTGGTCGTCCGGGTCGGGCG
>JACCRW010000285.1 GCA_013813345.1 Actinomycetota bacterium | reverse complement strand
GACGTCGCCGAGCTCGCGGCCGAGGTCGCCACGCGGATCGGGATGGGAAGCGAGGAGATCGACTGCGTCCGTCAGGCCGGCGCGCTGCACGATCTCGGCAAGATGGCGATCCCGGACGCGATCCTCTCCAAGCCGAGCTCGCTCGATCCCGAGGAATGGACGTTTGTCCAGCAGCATCCGCTGATCGGCGAGCGGATCCTCGCCGTGGCGCCAGCGCTCGCCGAGGTCGCCCGGCTCGTCCGCTCGAGCCACGAGCGCTGGGACGGTCTCGGTTACCCCGACACGCTCGCCCGGGACGAGATTCCGCTCGGCTCGAGGATCATCGCCGTCTGCGACGCCTTCGAGGCGATGTCGACGAAGCGTCCGTACCGCTTCCCGGTGAGCGAGCAGCGCGCCCTCGCCGAGCTCGGGCGCTGCTCCGGAACGCAGTTCGACCCGGCCGTCGTCGAGGCCTTCTGCGCGGTCCTCGCGGAGCGCGGGATCGCGCTCGTGGCGTAGGGACAGGCCCCCAGACGTGTCTCTTTCAGACATGTCGTAGGGACATTCCCTCGGATCTGTCCATTCGAGACGTGTCCTAGGGGCTGTCCCTCGGTCAGGCTCCAGGCGAGCTAGCGCTCGATTTGACTGCCGCCGACGATCGCGTCGCGGCCGTCGGGGTAGCGCACCCACGCCTTGTGCGTGCCGTCGTAGTCGGGGCCGAAGAGGATCAGCGTCGCCTCCTGGCCTCGCACCCGGCACGGCTCGTTGCCCTCGGGGTCGAGGCCTCGCCAGATCCGGATGAACGGGTTCTGCTCCCACTCGGCAACGACCGTCGATGGGAGCGTGTGGCCGGGATGGATCCGCGTCTCGGGCGGCAGCGCCATCAGCCGCTCCATGATCGAGTGGATCTGATCCGCGTAACCGTTCGGCCCGCCGCCGCCCGTCCCGCCCACCGTGCCCTTGAAGAGGCAGTCGGCGGTGAGGCAGTCGCCACCGTTCACGAGCAGCGCGTGGTGGTCGAGGCAGTGACCGGGCGTCGCCAGCACCTGGATCTCGAGCGCGCCCGAGCGGAGGACGTCGCCGTCGGCGAAGATCTCGTCGAGCTTGACTCCCGCCTCGCCGGTCAGGGCGCTGCCGACCACCGGAACGCCGAAGCGCTTCGCGAGCCCGCCGACGTCGACGACGTGATCGGCGTGGTGGTGCGTGACGAGCACGTGGGTGATCGTCAGGTCGCGCGCCGCGATCTGCGCGAGCAGCGGCTCCTCGACCCCGTTCGAGTCGACGAGCATGCCCCGGCCGCCGTCCTCGTCGGCGAGGAGATAAGCGTTCGACGTCCACTGCGGATGCTCGGCACGCGCGAGGATCACGAGAAGGAGATCACGCTCCTGATCCCGTCCTGGGCCTCCATCAGCTCGAAGCCGCGGTTGACCTCGGCGAGCGTCAGCCGGTGCGAGACGAACGACTCGACGTCGATCTCGCCTGCGAGCCAGCGCTCCACGAGCTGCGGCACCTGATCGCGGCCCTTGACGCCGCCGAACGACGAGCCGGCGACGCGCCGGCCGGTGATCAGGAAGCGCGGCACGATCTCGAGGGTCTCGCCCTTGCCGGCGACGCCCGCGACCGTGCAGAGGCCCCAGCCCATCCGCGCCGACTCGACGGCCTGTCGCATCACGGCGACGTTACCGGTCGCCTCGAACGTGTAGTCGGCGCCGAAGCCGCCCGTCAGCTCGAGGATCCGCTCGACCGTGTCCGGCCCGCAGCGGAGCGTCTAGGTTGCTCCGTGCTGGGTCGCGAGGCCCAGCCGCTCGTCGGAAAGGTCGACGCAGACGATCTGCTCCGCTCCCTGAAGCCGGCAGCCGATCACTGCGCCGAGCCCGACCATCCCCGCGCCGAAGACGACGCATGTCGAGCCGGGCGTCACCTGCGCCGTGTTCAGTGCGGCGCCGAGGCCGGTGGAGAGCCCGCAGGCGAAGAGCGCCGCACCCTCGAGCGGCGCTTCCGGATTCACCTTGGCCAGTGCGATCTCCGGCATCACGGTGTACTCGGCGAAGGTGGACGTGCCCATGAAGTGGCGGATCGGCTCGCCGTTCCGCGAGAGCCGTGCTGTTCCGTCCGGCAGATAGCCCAGGTTCTGCTGCTCGCGGATCGCCAAGCAGAGGCTAATCCGCGGACTCGCGCAATGGATGCACTCGCGACACTGTGGCGCGAAGAGCGTGACGACGTGGTCGCCCTCCCGGAGCGAGGAAACCCCCTCGCCGACGCGCTCGACGACGCCCGCGCCCTCGTGGCCGAGGACGGTCGGCGCGTAGCCGGACGGATCGGCGCCGGAGGCGGTGTAGAGGTCGGTGTGGCAGACGCCGCAGGCGACGAGCCGCACGAGCACCTCGCCGGCTTTCGGCTCGGCCAGCTCGAGCTCCTGGATCGAGAGGGGCGCTCCGAACTCCTCGAGGACGGCGGCCTTGATCCTCATCGACCCACCTTCTCGTGCCAGGCGGCCAGGAGCTCGCGTTCTCGCTCCGGCGTGAGGCCCACCCCGCCGGCCACCGCCCCGTTGCGACCGTCAGCCCAGGCGAGCGTGTCGCTCACCGTCTCCTCGACGGGCCGGAAGACGAGTCCAGCCGCGAGCGCCCGCGAGACGTTCGCCTCCTGCATGCTCGCGAAATCGTCGCTCTTGGGGATCCAGAGCGGGAGCTCCATCCAGGCGCCGACCTCGTGCTCGACGAGGAATGCATCGTCGACCCAGGTGAGCCGGCCGTCGACGGTCGCCGTGCGCAGGCAGATCTCGAGCACCTCGCCGGCCGTCGTCGCCGGCAACGGGCCGGTCGCGTTGAAGACACCGGCCGTCCGCGCCTCCGCCAGGACCACGAACCACGCGCCGAGGTCGCGCGCATCGACGAACTGCCACTGCCGATCCGGGTCGCCGGGGGCGAGGATCTCTCCACCCCGCGTAGCGCGGACCGGCCAGTAGGTGAACCGATCGGTCGGATCATGCGGGCCGACGATCAGGCCGGCGCGGACATGCGTAGCGCGGCCCGGGAAGATCCCTTCGACCGTCCGCTCGCAGAGCGCCTTCAGGCCGCCGTACGCCTCCGTGATGCTCTCCGTCGCTGGATCCTCCAACTCGATCACGCTCACGGTTTCGTCGAAACCGGCCGCGAGCGGTGGCTCGTAGACCGAGATGCTCGAGACGAAGACGTAGTGCTCGACCGCGTCCGCGAGCAGGCTCGCCGAGGCGCCGACCACTCGGGGGACGTAGCCCGAGGGATCGACCACCGCGTCCCATTCCCGCCCGTCGAGCGCGGCGAGATCCCCGTCGCGATCGCCGCGCAGCTTCTCGGCCTCGGGGAAGAGACCGGGGTTCGTCTCGCCCCGGTTGAAGAGCGTCACCTCGTGCCCGCGCGCGAGCGCCTCCTCGACAACCGCGCGGCCGAGGAACTTCGTCCCGCCGAGAACGAGGAGCCTCAGAGCTCTCCCAGCGCGGTCAGCAGCCGGTCGACCTCGCCGGCCGTGTTGTAGTGGACGAACCCCGCCCGGACGGCCCCGGTGCCTTCGAGTCCGAGCTTTCGCATCACCTCGACTGCGTAGTAGTCGCCGTGCCAGACGGCGATCTCCCGCGCCGCGAGCTCGATAGCCACTTCCTCGGGGCTGCGCCCTGACACGTTAAAACAAAAGGTGGGCACGCGGCCCTCCATCGACCTGAGCCCGTACAGCTCGACACGCTCGGGCAGGCCGTCGAGGAAGCGCCGACCGAGCTCGTGCTCGTGCGCGACGATCGCTTCCCAGCCGAGCGTCTCGATGTACTCGACCGCCGCAACGAAGCCGGCGAGCAGCTCATGCTGTTGCGTGCCGTGCTCGAAGCGGTGGCCGACCGGCTCGTTCGCCGCGGGCCGCACCTTGTATGGCCGCCACGATTCGAGCAGCTCGCGCTTTCCGAAAGCGAGCCCCAGGTGCGGGCCGAAGAACTTGTAGGGCGAGCAGAGGAGGACGTCCACGTCCCAGCCGCTGACGTCGATCGGCCCGTGCGGGCCGTAATGGACGGCGTCCGCCCAAGCAAGCGCTCCCGCGCCATGAGCGAGCTCGACGATCCGGCCGACGTCCGGCGCCGTCCCGACTGCGTTCGACGCAACGGGGAAGGCGACGACACGTGTGCGGTCGGAGAGCTGCCGCTCGAGGTCGTCCAGGTCGAGCGTCAGGTCGTCGCGGACCTCGACGAAGCGAACGACGATCCCGAGGTCATGCTCGAGCTCGAGCCAAGGAGAGACGTTCGCGTCGTGGTCGAGCTTCGTCACGAGCACCTCGTCTCCGCGGACGAGTGTCCGGCCGAGGCAGCGGGTGAGCAGGAAGTTGAGCGAGGTCATCGTCGGCCCGAACGCGACCTCGTCGGGATGGCAGTCGAGGAAGCGGCCGGCGGTGACGCGTGCGCGCTCGACCAGCTCGACCGTGCGCACGCTCGTCTCGTAGGGCGCACCGATGTTCGCGTTGTCCTCGCGCAGGTAGCGCGCGATCGCGTCGATCACCTCGTCGGGGCACTGCGTGCCGCCCGGCCCATCGAAGAAGACGAGTGGCCGGTCGAGCGCGGAGGTTCGCTTCCTGACGGCCTCGACGTCGAAAGCGACCGTGCTCACGGGCCAACCGTTGGTTGGACGCTCATCCGCCGAGCCTATCGTCTCGATGTCGTCCGGCCGGATTCGTACGGTGAGGCTCGTGCAGCGCCTACGAACGCTGAGCGAGGCCGAGTGCTATGCCCGCTGCTACGGGTGGCGGGGCGGCGACACCGTCGAGGTGACGAAGGTCGAGCCCCAGCCGATCCGATCCGAGATGTTCGTCTCCGGCGAGCTGCTCAGGTCATTGTTCGAAGATCGACTCGACACGCGAGAACCCGAAGCAGCCTGAGTCGGACGTCCGGGACGTCCTCGCGCCCGGGCTGACCGCGGTCTTCTGCGGGATCAACCCTGGCCGCGTCTCGGCAGCCGCCCACGCCCACTTCGCCAATCCACGCAACGACTTCTGGCGGCTCCTGCACGCGGCGGGGTTCACGTCACGGGTGCTCGAGCCCTCGGAGCAACTCGAGC
>JACCRW010000257.1 GCA_013813345.1 Actinomycetota bacterium | reverse complement strand
GCTCCGCGTCGACTGCTCGCCACCACGCTCGCGCACGGCGAGGGCGTCGTCCGACTCCTTGTCGCCGTAGACGACGGTGAAGGGAATCTTCTCGACCTCAGCCTCGCGGATCCGCTTGCCGAGCGTTTCCTCCCGCTCGTCGATGTCGACCCGGAAGCCTTGCGCCTCGACCCGTCCACGCAGCTCGTGCACGGCCTCGCGGTGGCTCTCGGCGACCGGGATCAGACGCAGCTGCACGGGTGCGAGCCAGAACGGGAAGGCGCCGCCGCAGCTTTCGATCACGATCCCGAGAAAGCGCTCGTACGAGCCGTAGAGCGCCCGGTGCACGACGACCGGCGTGTGCTCGGCGTTGTCGGCGCCCATGTAGGTGAGCCCGAAACGGGCCGGCATCTGGTAGTCGATCTGGATCGTTCCTATCTGCCAGCTCCGGCCGAGGGAGTCGCCCATGAAGAGGTCGATCTTCGGGCCGTAGAAAGCACCCTCGCCGGCCGCGATCGTGAACGGGATCTCGTGACGCTCGAGCGCTTTCTGGAGGGCGCCCTCGGCCCGGTCCCAGGTCTCGTCCTCGCCCAGCTTGTTGTCCGGCCGGGTCGAGAGCTCGGCGCGTGCGGTCATTCCGAAGAGGCCGTAGAGGTAGCGGGCATAGTCGATCATGCCGTCGATCTCGGACTGGATCTGCTCCTCGGTGCAGAAGACATGGGCATCGTCCTGGACGAACAGGCGCGCCCGCAGCAGGCCGTGCAGCGCCCCTGCGAGCTCGTTGCGGTGAAGCGATGCCGCTTCTGCGTAGCGGAGCGGAAGGTCGCGATAGCTTCGGAGCTTGCTGCCGAAGAGGAGCATGTGGCCGGGACAGTTCATCGCCTTGACGCCCATCCGTTGCTCGTTCGCCTCGAGCGTGAACATCAGGTCCTCGTACTTCGGATAGTGACCGGACGTGACGAACGTGTGCTCGTCGTAGATCAGCGGCGTGCGCACGTCCTCGTAGCCCCGCCTCGCGTTCTCGCGGCGCCGGATCCGCTCGAGCTCGTCCCACAGCACCGTTCCCTTCGAATGCCAGAACGGCGCGCCCGGAGCGCGCTCGGAGAAGTGAAAGAGGTCGAGCTGCGGCCCGAGCTTGCGGTGGTCACGTGCCTTCGCGAGCTCGAGCCGCTCGAGATACGCGTCGAGATCGGCCTGCGAGTAGAACGCGGTGCCGTAGATCCGCGTCAGTTGCGCGTTCCGCTCGTCGCCGCGCCAGTAGGCGCCCGCGAGCGAGGTCAGCTTGACCGCCTTGATCGGGGTCGAGTCCTGCAGGTGCGGGCCGCGGCAGAGGTCGGTGAAGTCGCCCTGCCTATAGAGCGAGATCTCGCCCTCGGCGGTCTCTACGAGCTCGACCTTGTACGGCTCGTTCTCCTCGAGAAACCGCTGTCGCGCCTCGGCCGCCGAGATCTCTTCGCGCTCCCACGAGCGCCCCTCTGCGAGCTCGCGGTCGATCTCCGCCTCGATCCGTTCGAGATCGTCCTCGCGGATCGGCTCGGGGAACTGGAAGTCGTAGTAGAAGCCGTTCTCGATCGGGGGCCCGATCGCGATCTTCACCCCCGGATAGAGGCGGCGGACAGCCTCCGCGAGCAGGTGCGCCGCCGAGTGGCGCAGCACGTAGAGCGCGTCCGGATCGTCCTTGTCGCGCGTCGTCAGGAACTGGATCGGCTGTCCGTCCTCGAGCGGCAGCCGCACATCCTGCACGCTCCCGTTCGAGCGCACGAGCACGGCCTGCTCCGCGAGTTTCGGCCCGATTGCGCGGGCGGCGTCGAGCCCGGTTGCACCGTCGGGAAGTTCGAGTTCCGTCGAGTCGGGGAGGATCACCTTCATGAGCGATCAGGATACGCACCCACGCGAGGACGACCGCAACGAGGAGCCCGAAGGCTCGCCGATCCCGGATCCGGAGGAGGAGCAGGGCGACGGCGAGGACGTCCCCGGCGCCGACTAGCGAACACATCCGGGCCGACGAGCCAGCAGGCCGAGTGCTCGGGAACCTCGAGCGGGGCGGCGGACATGATGTCGTCGATGGAGCCTGAAGACGGGGTGCTTTGGCGCCGCGCGCGACTGGACGATGCCGATGCGTTCGGCCTGCTGTTCGAGCGGCACGCGGATGCGATCTACAACTTCTGCTTTCGTCGGATCGGAGATTGGTCGACCGCCGAGGAGCTTCTCTCGGTCGTCTTCCTCGAGGCGTGGCGCCGGCGAGACAAGGAACTGCCTGCCGACAAGGTTCTGCCCTGGCTGTACGGGATCGCGACAAACGTGGTGCGGAACCAGCACCGGTCTCGAAGGCGATTCGCAGCGGCGTTGCAACGTCTGCCGAGACCACGGGCCGAGCGAGCAATGGCGGACACCGCGGATGAACGGCTGGACGATGAGCGGCAGATGAAACAGGTGCTGTCGCTGCTGGCGCAACTGCCACATCGGGAGCAGGAGGTGTTCGTGCTCTGCGCCTGGTTCGATCTCAGCTACCAGGATGTCGCAGTCGCGCTGGAGATCCCGGTCGGCACCGTGCGTTCTCGCTTGTCGCGTGCGCGCGGCCGTCTGCGGGAACTCGTTCCTGGCTCCGGACATGAAGTGGAAAGCCAGCGAGAACGAGCTGAGGAGGTTCCAGAACCATGACTGGCCGCTACTCGCCGCCGCCGCACCGCGAGCTCCCACCTGATCGTCGCCGACAGCTCAAGCGCTACCTGCTGAGCGAGGTTGCGCAACAGACGCCCGGGCGCGTTACGCGACGGGTGCTGACCTCGCCTCGCGGGAGGGGTCGAACGGTTGTCGCCGCGGTAGCAGTCATCGTCCTCGCCGTCGTGGCGGGAGCGATCGGTACTCGCGGCGGCGCCTACACCGCGTCCGCCGCCGAGGTCCGAGCGAAGCTCGTCCAAGGGCTGCACCTCGACCAGACGATCAGCGGCGAGTATTCGGTTCGCACGCGCGATCCAGGTCCGCCTCCTCCCGGTGTGCGGCTTGGCTCGAATGCAACTCCGCAGGCGCCGCTGCCCTCGAAGTTCGTCATCGATCCGGACGGCAGCTACTCGAGCGTCACGATCCCGGGCGGCGCCGTGAATGGCCGCGATCTCGCCTATGACGCGACGACCGGTATCGAGACCTGGTTGATCTCGGTCTCGAGCGGCCGCCCGATCTACCTGCGCTCGTCGAACCTCGATCCCGCGTTCTTCACCCGGTACGCGCCGGAAGCGCAGCTCGCAGCGTGGGCGCAGGGAGCCTTGACCGACCGCGACCCACCGGTGCAAGAGGTGACGTTCGCAGGACGCGCAGCCTGGAAGCTGACCGCCACCTTCAGACCCGGCGAGACCTTGTACGAGATCTACGGCGCCCGTGTGGATGTCGTCGTTGACCGGGAGACGGGACTGGTGCTCGAGATCGTCCAGTACGCCCACGACGCCGACCGCTGGACGTCGATCGCGAGCGTCCGAAATCTAAAGATCGGCGAGCCGACGAGCACGGGCGACTTCACTCTCCCCAAGCCACCTGGCGCCGTCGAGCGTCCGCACGACTACGGATTTCGCCGAGTCCCGGTTGCCGCTGCGGCCACGACCATCGGCTACCGGCCGCCGCTCCCGACGAACACCCTCGGCCGTACGCTCAGCGACTTCGCCGTCGCCAAGACGAGCAAGTTCCCGTTCCCGGGGATCCCGGTCCGTCGCGCCATCGCCAGCGCTCGCTACGGGCGTGGGGCCGCGGCGATCACAGTCTCGACCTATCGAGGCCCGCTCAGCGATCTGACGTCACTTTTCGGCGGCGAGTACTCCGAAACCGTCCATCCCACCCACGGCCCACTCGTTGGTGGCGTCGCGTACATCAGCACTTCGCGGCTGGGCGGAGCTGCTTTCGCCGCCTTCGCCGACGGGCTGCTCGTGCGAATCACCGCTCCATCGACGAAGGAGGCGCTCGCAATCGCAAACTCACTCCGCGCCACGCCATGAGGGCGCGATCCTTCACATCGGCAAATGTCTTGACCAACCGTTTTCACGGGCGGCGCCGAGGGTACCCCAGCCTGACGGAATCAAGGAAAGGAAACCGCATGCATCACACCATTCGCGACGCAATGACCGCGAGCCCGACGACGATCAAGCCGAGCACGTCGGCCATGGAGGCCGCTCGGATCATGAAGTCGGAGAATGTCGGGTCGCTGCCGATCATGGAGAACGATCGCCTCGTGGGCGTCGTGACCGATCGGGATCTCGCGATTCGCCTGCTCGCCGAGGGCAAGGGCAGTGAGACGGCGGTCGGCGAGATCGCCTCGAAGGACGTCGTCACCGTCGATCCGCAGCAGAGCCTCGAGGAAGCGGCGCGATTGATGGCCGAGCACCAACTGCGGCGGCTGCCCGTGTGCGAGGAGGACGGCAAGCTCGTCGGGATCCTCGCGCAGGCCGACATCGCCCAGAGCGGTCACGACACGCTTACGGGCGAGACTGTGCAGCAGATCTCGAAGTAGTTCGCACGCCCGTCGCGCCGCGTTGGCGCGGCGGGCCGTTTCCAGTTCGCCGTCATTGGGGCTGAAGGAGTTCGGCGGAGCATCCGATAGTGAAGGAGATGCCCGCCGCTGTCTACAAGGGGCCTTTCGCTCGTGAGCAGGCCGAGCGCCTGCTCTGGCGCGCGGGCTTCGGTCCGCGCCGCGGCGAGGCGGAGGCACTCGCGAAGCTCGGTCTCGACGGCGCGGTTCGCAAGCTGACTCGGCCGCGAGCCGAGCGCTTCGTCGGCGCGGCGCCGCACGACGACAAGGGACGCGCGCTCGCACCGACCGACGCGGGGGGCCACGACCACATCTGGTGGCTCGACCGGATGGTGCGCACGTCGCGCCCGCTCGTCGAGCGCCTGACCCTCGTCTGGCACGACTGGTTCGCGACCTCACTCGCCGGCGTCGGCTCGCAGAAGCTGATGCTGAACCAGAACAAGCTCCTCCGCAGCCGCTCGCTCGGCTCGTTCGAGACGATGCTGCGCGACATCAGCCGCGACCCGGCGATGCTGCTCTGGCTCTCCGGAACCGAGAACACGAAGTGGTCGCCGAACGAGAACTACGCCCGCGAGCTGATGGAGCTCTTCACGCTCGGCGCCGGCAGCGGCTACAGCGAACGGGACGTCCGGGAGCAGGCACGAGCGCTGACCGGCTTCGACAGCGACTGGCGCCGCGGCGTCGGTCCGCACAACTTCCGCTTCGAGCCAAAGCGCCACGACTCCGGCACGAAGCGCATCTTCGGCAGAACCGGAACCTTCAACTGGGAGGACGCAGTGCGCCTCTGCCTGCGCCACCCGGCGCATCCCAGGTTCTTCGTCCAGAAGCTCTGGGGCTACTTCGTTCCCACAGCGCTCGACGGGTCGACCCGCCGCTCGCTCGAGAGCCTCTACCGCCGGGATCTCCAGATCCGACCCGTCGTCGAGGCGATCCTCCGTCATCCCGCCCTCTACACGGGACCTCGCATGGTCAAGCCTCCGGTCGTCTATACCGCGGGGCTCCTGCGCGGGATGGGCCGCGGGATCGATACGACCTCGTGGGCCTGGATCTCCGGGATGGCCGGCCAACGGCTCTTCATGCCGCCGAACGTCGCCGGCTGGGACGACGAACGCTGGCTCGATACCGCAACCTTTCGCGGCCGCTGGACGACCGCGAACCAGGCAGCGCGGGCGTTCTCGGTCACCGACAAGCAGGCGGGCTCGATCTCGGGCGACCCGCAGAAGCTCGTCGCCGCGGCGATCGCCTTCTGGGGCTCGCCGACCATTCGCCCCCACACCCGCGACGCCCTGCTCGAGTTCGCGCGGCGCGCCATGCAGGACGCGAACCAGAGCTGGAAGCGCAAGTCCTATCCAGTCCTCGTCACGAACGCGCTCCGCCAGCTCGTCGCCGTGTCCCCCGACCTCCAGACTTCCTGATGGCCCGCTGCTGCAACGACTTCAGCCGCACCGACGCTCTCCGCCGCGCGGTCGCGGAGGCCGGTCGCGGCCTCCCCGCGATCGAGCCGGGGATGCCGATTCCCGCCGGCACAGGACTGACCCGACGGAGCTTCGTCGCACGAAGCGCCGGCTTGGCGCTCGCCGTCTACGGCGGCGGTGCCCTGCTCCCGCGCGCGCTCGAGGAGGGAATCGCGGCCGCCGAAGCCGCAGGCCCGCAGCGCGTGCTCGTCTCGGTCTTCCTCGACGGCGGCGCCGACTCGCTCTCGATGCTCTATCCCTCGGGCGACCCGCTCTACCGGAAGCTGCGCCCCAAGCTCGCGCTGCCAGAATCGTCCGGGCTTGCGTTCGCCGAGGATGACCGCCTGCGCTGGCACCCGTCGCTCGCGGCCCTGGCCCAGCTCCACGGCGAGGGCAAGGCCTCCGTTCTTCCAGGCGTCGGCTACACCGGCGCCGACCAATCGCACTTCACCTCGCGCCACTACTGGGAGGTCGGCGCGACGAGCGAGCGGATCACGACCGGCTGGCTCGGCCGCTACCTCGACCGGGTCGGCTCGCCCGACAACCCGCTCCAGGGACTCTCGCTCGAGTCCCGACTCCAGCCCGCGCTCGCAACGGCGCGGATGCCGGTTTCCTCGATCGACGGTCCCGACCGTTACGACTTCTGGACGCGCGGCGTCTGGGGCGAGGTCGAGCGGCGGATGCTCGACGCGGTCGGCTCGCTCGGCAGGCTGCCGACCGGCGGCGACCCTGCGCTCGCGCAGGCGACCGGGACGGCCCGGCAGGCCGCGAGGCTGCGAGAGCAGCTGCTGCCCTTCGTGCCGAAGAACGACAAGAGCCCAGGCTTCACGAGTCCCGTTCCGGATCCCGATACGGGCGACGACGACTTTCCACGCCGGCTCGCCGGGCTCGCGGCAATGCTTGCGGGCGGACTCCCGATCCGCGCCGTCGCGCTCAACGCACCTGGGATGTACGACACCCATGACGACCAGCCGGGCGAGCTCGCGGCCGGTCTGAAGCTGACCGCCGAGAGCCTACTCGCCTTCCAGC
>JACCRW010000253.1 GCA_013813345.1 Actinomycetota bacterium | reverse complement strand
GAGGTGGTAGAGGATCGACTCCATCCCGGTGAAGCCCTCCATCCCCATGACCTCCTCGGTCAGGAGCGTTCCGTTGTCCCGGAACTGGATGTGCCGCTTGCGGGGGACCTCGCCGAGGCGCTGGTAGAACGGCATGGCCGGAGGATAGTCCTCAGTCGGGGAAGCCGACGACAGTCGCGTGGTGTCCGGTCGCCCGTGCCAGCCGATCGTCGGTTGTTACGACGGGAATGCCGAGCGCTTCTGCGAGCGCGATATAGCTCGCGTCGTACGCGGTGAGCGTGTCGCGCAGCGCCCAGACGCGGTCGACGAGGAGACGCGGCGCGTGCCGCCTGATCGCGAGCAGGAGGAAGACGTCGAGCCCGTTCCGTGCCCGATCGGGCAATAGCGCTCCGGTCCGGACGAAGCGGCGAAGCGCCGAGGCGACCTCCAAGTCGATCAGATGCGTGCTGTGGAGCAATCCGCCGACGAACACACGCTCGGCGACCCACGGCCCGCGCTCCGGCCGCCGCAGCACGAGGTCGACGGCCGCCGAGGCGTCAAGAACGATCACGCTCGGCGCCGATCGCGTCCGCCGAGCTCTCAGCCGGATCCTCCGCGGAAAGCAGCGCGAGCCGCTCGCGCATCTCCTCGGGCGTTGGGACTGCAGCGAACTCCCTGACCTCGTCGAGAAGGTAGTCGGACAACGAGAGCCCGGCGTGGGCAGCTCGGGCCTTGAGCGTTCGGTGCAGCGGGTCAGGGACGTTACGGATCTGAACGTGTGGCATGCACTGCACCTTATCACATGCAAGGTACATGTCTAGCTCGGACGTGGCCGAACGGTGTTGCGAAGGACGCCGAGTCCCGCGATCTCGAGCTCGACGACATCGCCCGGCTGGAGCCAGCGGCCGTCGCCCAGCTCGAGGATGCAGCCCGTGCCGACGGTGCCCGAGCCGAGCAGATCACCGGGCCTCAACACCGTGTTCCGCGCCGCCTGCTCGCGGATCCGCTCCCAGGAGAAGTGGAGGTCGCGCAGGTTCCCGCGCGAGCGCTCTTCCCCGTTCACCCGCGCGATCATCTCCGCCTCGTCACCTGGAAAATCGTCGACCGTCACGACGACCGGGCCGATCGAGGTCGCGAAGTCCTTCCCTTTCGCCGGCCCGAGCCCGACCCTCATCTCCACGCGCTGGAGGTCGCGCGCCGACCAGTCGTTGAGGACGGTGAAGCCGGCGATCGCGCCCTCGGCGCCGATCACGGCCGCGACCTCGAGCTCGTAGTCGAGCTCCTCGGCTCCAGCCGGATACGGGATTTCGTCGTCGGGCCCGAAGATCGCGGCCGGGTTGGAGAAATAGAAGACGGGCTGCTCGTACCACTCGGGCGGAACCTCGAGCCCGCGCGAGGCGCGAGCCGTGGCGACGTGCTGCTCGAACGCGTAGAAGTCGCGCACGGCCGGGGGATGGAGGATCGGCGCGAGCAGCTTCACCTCGTCGAGGCGGTACTCCGCGTGCTCGCGCGCCGCCGACCCGCCGGTGAAGAACGACTGCAACGTCTGCGCCGCCAGGTGGAGGACGCGGTCGCCGTCGATCCGCCCCACCCAACCCCGCTCCAGCGGGTGGTCGAGCGGGTGGAACATGCACAGCCTCACCCGGCCAGCCTACGGTTCGGTGTGGACGATCACGTCGGCGATCTCGGGGTACTCCTCGCGCAGCCGGCGCTCGATCTCGCTCGCCTTCGCGTGCGCCTCCGCAAGCGTCGAGCCGGGATCGAGGCCCAGCGTGAGGAACGCGACGAGGCCCTCCTCGGTCCGGAGGACTCGCACCTCGCGCGGCGTCCCGCCAGCCGCCGCCCGGACGATCCGCTCGACCTCGCCGGGCGCGAGCTCGACCGCCGGGCTCGCCTCGGCGAGCGGCTCCAGGTGCGTCTGCACCGACGCGATCTCCGGAACGGCGGCGCAGATCGCGCGCTCCACCTCCTCCGCCACCTGGTGCGCGTCCTCGAGCGGCAGCTCGCCGGGCAGCTTCAGGTGCAGGGAGAGCTCGGTGACGCCCCTGAGCGTGACGAGGCTCAGGTTGTGGATCTCGCGGACGCGCGGCACCGCGAGCGCGGCGGCGTGAGCACGCTCGCGCAGGGCCGCATCGTCGGTGTGGGGCTCGACGTGGACGACGACGTCGCTACCGGGAAGCGCTCGCTCAACCGCGGCCTCGACCCGGTCGGCCAGCGTGTGCCCCTGAGCGACTGCGTCGGCCGGCGAAACCGCGATCACGACATCAGCGAAGGTGGCGCCACCGGCCTGACGAAGGCGAATCCGGGAAAGCTCGACGGGGGGCTCGACCCCGGCGATGGCCTGCCGCGCGGCATCCTCTGCATCGGCGGGAGCGAGATCCATCAGCACGTCGACGTTGCGGCGGATCAGCCGGCCGGCCGCGAGGAGCACGAGCGCGGCGACGAAGAGCGCCGCGATCGAGTCGCCTTGAGGATGGCCCGTAGCCGCGAGCACGAGGCCGCCGAGGACGGCGAGCGAGCCGACGAGGTCGCTGCCGAAGTGGAGCGCGTTCGAGAGCAGCGCCTCGCTCTTGTAGCGGCGGGCCGCGCGGTAGGAGACGAGCGTGCGCGAGACGTCCAACAAGAGCACCACGGCGACCGCCGCGAACACCCACCACGCCGTCTCGACCTCCTGCTCGACCGCCCCGCCGAGCCGCGCGAGCGCGAGCACCGCCACCGCGACGCTGACGAGCGCGAGCACCGTCGCCTCCGCGAGTGCGGCGAGGTGCTCGGCCTTCCCGTGGCCGTACTGGTGGCCCGCGTCGGCCGGCCGTCCGGCGACGCCGATCGCGAAGAACGTGAGGAGGGCGGCGACGAGGTCGGTGCCGGAGTGGAGCGCCTCCGAGACGAGCCCCAGGCTGCCGCTCGCAAGCCCGACCCCGAGCTTGAGCGAGACGAGCGCGACCGCGGCGCCGACCGAGACGAGCGCGGTTCGGCGTTGCGGGCTCACGACAAGAGGCTAGACGCACCGTGCCGCTCGCGTTCCTGGCGCGTGGCTGAGAGTGCGCGGCCGGAGGGGATAGTGCGCGAGCACAGACCCGGAGAGCCGCGTGCTTTCAGGCGCGCGAGGCGGCGCCGGAGGCCGGCTCCGCCGGCCGGGAGGCGACGCCGGCCAGGGACGCGAGCGGGCTAGAGGTTGCCGCGGAGCGCCTGCTCGCGCTCGATCGACTCGAAGAGGGCCTTGAAGTTCCCCTCGCCAAAGGTCGTCGCGCCGTGGCGCTCGATCACCTCGAAGAACATCGTCGGCCGGTCCTGGGCTGTCTTCGTGAAGATCTGGAGCAGGTAGCCGTCCTCGTCGCGGTCGGCGAGGATCCGCAGGCGCTTCAGGTCGTCGTAGCTCTCGGCGATCTCACCGACCCGGCCCTCGACCTCCTCGTAATACGTCTCGGGCGTATCGAGAAACGCGATCCCACGCCCCTTCAGCGCCTCGACCGTGCGGACGACGTCCTCCGACTGGAGCGCGATGTGCTGCACTCCCGGCCCCTCGTTGAACTCGAGGTACTCGTCGATCTGGCTCTTCCGCTTGCCCTCGGCCGGCTCGTTGATCGGGAACTTGATCTTGCCGTCGCCGCCTGCCATCACCTTGGACATCAGCGCCGAGTACTCGGTCTGGATCTGGTCGTCGCCGAAGTGGACGATGTTGACCATCCCGAAGACGCGTTCGTAGAACTCGACCCAGTGATCCATCCGCCCGAGCTCGACGTTGCCGACGACATGGTCGATCGCGATCAGGCCGACGCCGGTGTCGCGCCGGCCGTTCGGGGAGAGCGAGACGAACCCGGGCAGGAAGGGCCCAGCGTAGTCGGCGCGGTTGACGAAGGTGTGGACGTTCTCGCCGTAGGTCGCGATCGTCGCCAGCTCGACGCGGCCGTGCTCGTCCTCGAGCCAGCGCGGCTCGGCCACGCTCGTGGCGCCGCGTCCGACGGCCTCGCGATAGGCGACGCCGGCGTCGGGCACCTGGAGCGAGACGTCCTTGGCGCCGTCGCCATGGCGGGCCGCGAAGCGAACGACCTCGCTGTCGGAACGCAGGCCGCTCGTAACGACGAGCCGGATCTCGCCCTGCTCGAGCACGTAGGACGCACGGTCGCGGAGGCCGGTCTCCGGCCCCGCATAGGCAACGCGCGTGAAGCCGAGCGCGTGTTCGTAGAAGAAGGCGCTCTGTTTCGCGTTTCCGACCCAGAGCTCGAGGTGATCCCAGCCGCCCAGGGGCATGAAGTCGCTCTCGGCCACGAGGCGATCGTACCGCGTTCCCGGGGGCCGCGGTCGCCCCCGGGAACACGGTTTTAGTCAGGCCGAGAGGAGCCGGTCGAAGAACGAGCGGTAGCGCTGCAAGCCCACGCGGAGATCCTCCGTCGAGGGCTCGCTGTCTCCATCCCACTGCTGCTCGAGCGTCGCCCGCTCGCTCGAGAACGTCTCCGCCAAACGCTGCATCACCTCGGCGACGAGGGCGTCCGCGTCCTCGACGGCGCGACGCGGCTCGTCGACGAAGCCCGCCTGGACGTCCGCCCAGCGGCTCTGGAAGCCCTCCGTCTCGTCGGCGGCGAAGAGCGGCTGCCGCTCCTCTGCGGCGGTGTCGCCCATACCCGAGCCCGTGGCGCCGGAGTCCTGGGTCGCGCCGCCGGTGTCGGCAGTCGCACCGGCAGCCGCGGTGGAGCTCTCGACGGTGTCGCTATCGACGCGATCGCGGTCGACGGGCTCGGTCGTCACGTCGCCTGTGTCGCCACGCTCGGCGTCCTCTCTTCCGCCCGCAATGTCGGCCGTCGTCAGCCGCTCGTCGCCCGTCTTGCCCTCGGTTCGTACCTCATCCCGCTCGCTCATCGCCGTGCCTCCTCGGGTGTGCGCTCTTCCCCGAGCAACTCGTCGAAGAGAGAGCGGAAGTGGACCATCGCCTGGCGCAGCGACTCGGTGTCGCCGTTGCCCTGATCCTGCTCGTGCACGATCCGGTGGCCTTCGCGGAAGTTCTCGACGACCTCCGGGTAGTCGACCGAGACGTCTGCTGCGCGCCGCTCGAAGTCGTCGTCGACCGGATAGCCACGGTCGGCCATGACCTCCTGCACGAGCCGGTCCGCGTCGCCGACGGCCGCCTCGGGCTCATCGACGAAGCGGGCCTGAACGGCCCGCCATTCCGATGTGTAGCGCGAGCGCGCCTCGCCGCTCAGCGGCCGGATCTCGAGCTCCTCGCGCCGATCTCGCCGCTCCTTCAGCTCCCGCTCGGCGTCGCGCTTGTCACCCGTCTCCTCGACGACGTGCTCGTACTCCGAGCCGAAGCCCTCTTGCAGCTGCTTCGACTGTCGGCTGCGCATCGCCTGCCAGCCCACGGCGAGAACCGCGACCACGACGAGCGCGAGCACGATCCACATCCATGCCTCCATCCTCGTTCCTCCTCCGATTCGGAATCGCCCGCGCCCGCCTTCTGCCCCGCGCACTCGGCCGGAAACGTCTACTCGGCGACCACCGCTCGCGCCTGTCGCCGGCGTGCGAGCAAGATCCCACCGCCGATCAGGACGCCGCCCGCCACCTGGAGCAGCGTCATCGTCTCGGAGAGGAGGAAGACGGCGACGACCGCGGAGACGAACGGCTGCAGGTTCGCGATCAGCGTCGCTCGAGAAGCACCGATCCCGTGGAGGGCCCTGAACCAGAGGATGTTCGTGAGGACGAGCGGGCCGAGCGTGGCGAGGACGAGGAGCACCCAGATCTCCCAGCCGAGTCCGTAGTCCTGGCTCGCCGTCTGCGGAGTCCCCACGAGTGCGATCGCGACCCAGCCGAGGGGCAGTACGACGGCGCTGATCCGGGAGGCCGAGTAGCGGCTCATCAGCGGCGCGATCGCGATCGAGTAAACGGCCCAGCTCGCGGCGGCCGCCAGCCCGAGCGCAATCCCGACCCAGCCGGCCGAGAGGCTCGAGCCCGAGCCCGCCGCGACGAGCGCGACTCCGACGAAGGAGACAGCCGTGGCGACCCAGAACCGTCCCGACAGCCGCTCGAGGCCGAGCGCGAGCCCGATGAGGGCGGCGATCGCCGGCGTCGCGCCGAGCAGCAGCGCGATCGTGGAGGCACTCGTTGTGTCGAGCGCGTAGACGAAGGCGAACTGGTTCAGGACGAGCGCGACCGTGGCGGCGAGGATGAGCCCGAGATCGCGGCGCTCGAGCTTCAGCGCCCGCTCCGCGGCCACCGCGATCCCGATGAAGATCGCCGAGGCGAGCCCGTACCGGAGGGTGGCGTAGGCGAGAGGCTCGAGTCCGTGCGTGAGGATGTACCGCGTGATCGTGAGGTTGAGAGCCCAGAGCACGACGGCGGCGACAAGCATTGCGTGCACACGTCGCATCGGTCCGACACTACTGACGGTTAAGGTTGCCGCTATGGCCGAGCCGACGATCCGCGACGTCGACGCCCTCGTGGGGCCGGCGACGCCCCACTTCGCCTTTCAGCTCCGCGCCCGCGTGCGCGAGCTGATCGCAGAGCTGCCCGCCGAGCACCCGGTTCGCCGCTACGGCGAGGAGCAGGCGGCGCTGCTCGAGCGGCTGGGGCATGCGTCCTCGAAGGCCGAGGACGGCTCGCGGGAATCGGCGGGACGAATCGGCTGGGACGAGCTGCCGAGCTCCGCCCCCGCGTACGCGCCGCTGCCCAAGCGAGCATGAGCTTCGGCGGGGCCTCGGTTCTCGTGACCGGAGGGTCGCGCGGGATCGGCAAGGCGATCGCGCTCCGCTTCGCGGCCCTCGGCGCGGCGCGCGTCGCCATCGGTTACCTCCGCTCCGACTCGGCCGCAGCCGAGACCGCGCAGGAGCTCGAGGTGCTCGGCGCGAAGGCGATCCTCGTCCGTGGCAACGTCTCCTCCGAACGCGTCCACGGCGAGGTCGCTGCGCTCGGCTCGCTCGACATGCTCATCCACAACGCCGCCACGGGCGTGATCCGCCCGGCGCTCGAGACCGAGGACAAGCACTGGGACTGGACTCTTGGCGCGAATGCCCGCGCGCTCCTCGCCCTGACGCGGGTGGCGGCGCCCCAGATGCCTGCAGGGAGCTCGATCGTCGGCATCTCGAGCCTCGGCTCCCAGCGCGTGCTCGAGAACTACACGCTCGTCGGCGCCTCGAAGGCGGCGCTCGAGGCGCTCGTCCGCTATCTCGCCGTCGAGCTGGCTCCGCGCGGGATTCGCGTCAACGCGGTTTCGGCAGGCGTCGTCGAAACCGGGGCGCTCGACCATTTCCCGAACCGCGAGGCAATGCTGGAGCTGGGCGCCCAGAACCCCGTCGGGCGGCTCGTCTCACCCGAGGATGTCGCGGCCGCTGTCACGTTCCTCTGCTCGCCGGAAGCCGAGATGGTGCGCGGCCAGACGCTCGTCGTCGACGGCGGCTACTCGCTCCTTGCTTAGCGCCGCCGGGCGTCGTCGTCGAAGCGGCCGCGGCTCGCCCGCTGGATCCAGTCGCCGAAGAACCCGAGGGCATAGATACCGCCGAGGAGGATCAGGGCGAAGACGAGGTAGATCACGAACCCGGTCAGGCCCCAGAGCAGCGCGACGAGCACTCCCAACCCGACGATGAGCGCCAACGCGACCGCAGGTGCCATGCCATCGACCTTACGCCTCTGAACGGTCAAACTCCGGGCGTGGAGCCGACCGACCACAATCGCCGGGCGTTCGACGACGCCCACCGCACATCCGAGAACGTCCTCGCGACTCCGGGCCTGCCGGCGGCGATTCGCGAGCGGCTGGCGGGGGTCGGCGGCAGCCGTGTTCTCCACCTCTTCTGCGGGACGGGGCGGGAGACGATCGAGCTCGCCGAGCTCGGCGCGCACGTCACCGGGGCCGACGCCGACGCGAGCGCGATCGAGGCCGCGCGGAGGCGAGCGCCCGAGATCCCATGGCTCCACGCCGATCCCCACGCGCTGCCGCCGGAGATCCTGCTCGGTCGGTGGGATCTCGTCTACCTCGGCGCGGGCTCGCTGGCGCGGCTCCGCGATCCGGCCGCCTGGGCCGGTGGGGTGGCGGCGTCACTGCGGAGCGGCGGGGTGCTGCTGCTCCACGACGAGCATCCGGCGGCAGCCTGCCTCGACGCGTTCGACCGCTGGCGCGGCGACTACTTCGCCGAAGTCGGGCTCGGCTCGCTCGTCAGCGCCGTCGTCGACTCGGGGCTCGCGCTGCGCGGGCTCGAGGAGTGGCCCGGCCGGGATCCGCGCGTGCCGGGGCACCTCGTCCTGGCGGCCGAGAAGCAGGAAGGGTAGGGAAGGCGAGGAACGGGGAGGCTCGGAGTCCGCGACGATTGGAGAGAACGGAGCCATGGGAATCGGAGTCAGCATCCTGCTCATCGCCGCCGGGGCGATCCTGACCTGGGGAGTGACCGCCGAGGCGGAAGGCCTCGACGTGAACGCGATCGGGGTGATCCTGCTGATCGTCGGCCTCCTTGGCCTCGTCCTCTCGATGATCTTCTGGCAGAGCTGGGGCGGCTTCCACCGCCGCACCGAGTACGTGGAGGGCGGGCCGGTTCGCCGTCGCTCCGTTGCGCCACGCCGCCGCACCGTGGTCGAGGAAGAGGACGTCGTCGACGGCCCGCCGGGGCCGCCGCTGCCCTAGCGGCCGGAGACGAGCCGGCCGAGCGTGTCGGCCGCGACGTAGCCCGCGATCTTCGGGTTCTCCTTCAGTCGGCGCAGCGAGTACTCGTACCACTGGCGCCCGTAGGGGACGTAGATCCGCAGGCGATGGCCCTCGGCGACGAGCCGGTCGCCGAGCTCGGGGCGGACGCCGAGCAGCATCTGGAACTCGTACTGCTCCGGCGCCAGGCTCCGCTCGCGCACGAGTTCCAGCGCCTGCTCGACAAGCCACTCGTCATGAGTCGCGATCCCGGCGTAGCAGCCTCCGTCGAGGACGGTCGCGAGCGAGCGCACGAAGCTCGTCCGCACGTCGTCGTCGTCGCGGAACTGGATCGATTCCGGCTCGACGTAGATGCCCTTGCAGATGCGGACGCTCGCGCCGGCAAGCGCCTCGGCGTCCGCAACCGTCCGCTTGAGCGAGGCCTGGAGGACCGGCCCGACGCGCGCGTGCCCCTCCTCTCGAAGCTCCCGGAAGAGGCGGAGCGTGTCGTCGGTCGTCGAGGAGTCCTCCATGTCGATCCGCACGAACCGGTTCGTCGGCTCGGCCGCGGCGATCACCTGCTCGACGTTGCGCTTGCAGAGCTCGTAGTCGAGCTTGAGGCCGAGCGCCGTCGGTTTGACGCTTACGTTCGCGTCGAGACCGTCCCGCTCGAACGCCTCGAGCGCCGCCACGTACTCGTCGGCGATCGCCTCCGCCTCGGACGGCTGGGTGATCTCCTCGCCGAGAACGTCGACGGTCGCCGTCTTACCCTCGGCGTTCAGCCGGGCGACGACGCTGCGGGCGTCACTGAGCTGCGAGCCCGCGATATAGCGGGAGGAGAGTCGCTGCACGAGCGGCCGCGGCACCACGGGCAAGGCTCTGACGATCGCGCGGTCGAACAGGCTCACGGCGCGCCAGCCTAGACGAGCTCGGCCTAACGCTCCCGCATGAAGCCCTGGCGGGCGGCGCTCACGAGCGCGACCGCCTCGGGGAAGAGCACACGCATCGAGTCACGGAGCGCGATCGCCTGCTCATCGACCGTGCCCGTCGGCTGGAGCTGGCTGAGCGCCGCAGCGGTGAGCTCGACCGCCGTCGACAGCGTCAGCGTCGCGAACTGCTCGCGCTGCGCCTCCTGAACGGACTCGGCCTGCTGGGCCGCGAACTCCTGTATCCCACGAAGCAGATCCTCGGGATTGCCGCCGAAGGGAAAGCCTCCCATGCCACCTTCCATGGGTCGAAGGCTAGCTGAGCTGGCCGCGGTAGGTGCGCTCGACATCGCTCGTGAGCGCGTCGACCATGTCGCCCGCGCCGCGCATCGCGTCGGCGAACGGGGAGCCGTGGAGAGCTCCTCCGAGCGCGAGCTCGAGCCGGCGCGTCGCGAGGCCGATCGCGTCGAGCCGCGCCGGAGTCGCCAGCGCGGGCGGCGCGCCGATCACGCGCTGGAGCTCGAGCAGCGACGCTTCGGCCTCGTCGATCCCGTCGGGGTTCTCGGTCAGGCGCAGGGCGACGAGCCTCGAGTGCAGCTCGTCGAGATCGCCGCCGGCAGCGACTTCCTCGGCGAGCTCGCACAGGGCCGCGACCGAGACGGCATCGCGGACGGCCTGGCGCTCGACGATGGCTCCCGCGTCGTCGCCGAGCGCGAGCCAGCTCCGCTCGCCGGCGGGCGTCTCGAACGCGCAGAGGTAGAGCCTCCCGCCCGCGTGCGGCGCCGTCGGGAGGACGGCTGCAACCTGCTCGCCGGGCGCCGCAGAAGCGGCGGCCGCAGCCGCGATCCGGGCAAGGTCGTCGGCGAGCGCCATCGCGACAGGATGCCTACGATGACCCGATGCTCGAGAACGTGCTCCAGGCGGCGTTCGCGGTTGCGGTCGTCGTCGCGGCGGCGTCAGTTGGCCTCGCCGCTCTCACCCCGATCCGCCTCCGTCTGCTCGTCGCGCTGACCGGCGTTCTCGGGGTGGCTGCGGTCGGCGGCTGGATCGCCTTCGCCTTCCGACCCGAGCGCGACATTGCCCTCGCCGCTGGGGGCTTGCTTGCGACGGCGATCG
>JACCRW010000223.1 GCA_013813345.1 Actinomycetota bacterium | reverse complement strand
GCTCGCGGCGGACGACCGGAGGGGATAGTGCCCTGCACAGCCCCGGAGAGGCGGGTGCCGCGAGCGGCGCCAGCCTGTCGCGGAGCCCGGCTCCGCCGGGCGGGAGCGACAGGCGGCCAGGGGCGTGAGCGAGCGGACAGTCGCGATCTGGAGCGACTACATCTGACCCTTCTGCCGCGTGGCGCAACCGACCGCCACCTGGCTCGGTCGCCGGTTCGGCGCCACCATCGTCTGGCTCCCGTTCGATCTCCACCCCGAATACCCGCCCGAGGGCTTGCCGCGAGTGGAGCTGCTCGCGCGCTACGGCGACGAGATGACGGAGCGCATGCGGGCGAGCTTCGCGGCCCGCGGACTCGAGTACAACCCGCACCCCGACGTGGTCCCGAACACGATGAAGGCGCTGCGGCTCACCGAGCTGGCGCGCGCGCTCGGCCGTCACGAGGAGACCCACGACCGGTTGATGGACGCCTACTGGGCCGAGGCGCAGGATCTCGGCGACTCGGCCGTCCTGCGCGGCTTGGCCGCCGAGCTCGGGCTCCCTGACGACGAGGTCGAGGCCGTGCTCGACGGAGACCGTTACCGTGAGCGGATCGAGAGCTCGACGCGTCAGGCCACTTCGATCGGAGCGACGGGCGTACCCGCTTTCCTCCTCGATCGACGGCTGCTCGTCCTCGGCGCCCAGCCCGAAGCGGTCTTCGAGCAGAGCTTCGCGGAGCTGGAAGCCCGGTGACCGAATTCGTCGACGAGCTCGAAGGCGGTTTCGGTTGGATCGAGGACGCGCGGTCGCGCAGAGCCGCGCACGCGCTCGCCGTCGACGGCCGCGTCTATTTGATTGACCCCTTCGAGGCGCACGGTCTCGAGGAGCGCATCCGAGAGCTCGGCGAGCCGGCCGGCGTGATCCAGCTCATCGACCGGCATGGCCGCGACTCGGCTGCGCTCGCGGCGCGGCTCGGCGTGCCGCTCCACGTCGTGCCCGACTTCGTGGCCGGAACGCCGTTCATGTTCCTCCGCGTCTCGTCCTGGCGGCGCTGGCAGGAGGTCGCGCTCTGGTGGCCGGAGCGACGGATTCTCGTCTGCGGCGACGTGCTCGGAACGATCCCGTTCTTCCGGGCGGGAGCCGAGCCCATCGGAGTGCACCCGTTCCTGCGCCCCTTCCGATTGCGCAGACTGCGGGGGCTGGCGGCGCTGCACGTTCTCGTCGGTCACGGCTCCGGCCGGCACGGGGAGAGCGCCGGCGCCGAGGTGGAAGATGCACTCGCGCACGCCCGACGCCGGATCCCGCGCTGGTTACTCGGACTTCGGCGAGCCCTCGGAGCTCAGAGCTAGCGCGAGCTTACGGAGTCGGTGGATCCGGCGGGTCGGGCGGCTCCGGACCCGGCGCGGACGTCGTCGGCGGGAAGCTGATCGCCTCGCAGCCCGAGAGCCGATCGGACGGATCGGCGACCACGCGGTCGTTGCCGTCACCGCACTCGACGATGTCGATCTCTCCGTCGGCGACGATGATCGTGTCGCTCCCCGCGCCGCCGTCGATCCGATCGACGTCACCGCCGCCGTCGATGTAGTCGTTCCCGTCGCCGCCGTTGAGCCGGTCGTCTCCCCCGCCGCCTCTGATCGTGTCGTTACCGCCGCGACCGCTCAGAATGTCGTCCCCACCCCCACCGGCGATGTACTCGGAGCGGCTGGTGCCGACGATCGTCCGGCCCTTCGGCTTCCTCGGGCCGAGCACGATCGGCTCCGTCGCATCGGAGTTCGCGCGAGCGTTCCCGACCGAGTTCCGGGCGACGACGATGAAGCGGATGCGGAAGCCGAGATCGGCCGCCGTCACCTTGTAGATCAGACCCTTGACGGCTCGCGACCGGCAGACCGTGACGGTCGCGTCGCAGCGCTGCCAGGCGGAGGAGTAGCGGAGAGGCGCGAAACCGGTCCACGCGCCGCGGGTCGCGGTGAGCGTCTCTCCGGGCACCGCATCGCCGGTGATCAGCGGCGCCGTCGTCAGCGCTGGCGCGAGCCTCGGCGCCGGAACCGTCGGGAAGGTGTGGTCGCTGAACTGCGTCGTCGAGCCGCCGAGCCCGGTGGCGGTCACGTAGACCCGCAGGGTCACTCCGAGATCGGCCTCGGTGGTCGTGTAGCGGCTCGTCACGGCGCCCGGGATCGGCACGCAACTCGGGAGCGTCCCAGGCGGATCGCACCGCCGCCACTGGTAGGTGAAGCTGAGCCCGAAGCCGGTGAAGCTGCCGGTGTCGGCGGTGAGCTCCTGCCCGACTGTCGGGTTCGTGGTCGAGATCGAGATCCTCGGGCGGACGAGGTTCAGAGGCGCGTTCGCAATCACGAGCGGCGTCGACTCGGACTGGACGGTCGAGGAGCCTGCCGAGTTCGTGGCGGTGACCTCGACGCGGAGCGACCAGCCGACCAGATCGGCCGTCGGCACGAAGGTCGACGACTGCGCCCTCGTCTCGAGGATCCGGTAGCAGGGGCCGTCCTTCGGCTGGCACTTCTTCCACTGATAGGTGTAGGTGATCGGGCCTTCGCCAGTCCAGAAGCCGACCGAGGAGGACTGCGCGACGCCGGCCATCGGAACGCCGGTCAATCCCGGCACGATCACCCTCGGCGGAGTCACGTTCTGGGGCTCGGGGCCTGCGATCAACGGCGTCGGATCGGACGTCGCCGAGCTCGAGCCGCTGCTGCTCGTCGCCGTCACCCGAACGCGCAGCCGCTTGCCGACGTCCTGGCTCGAGCCGCGGTAGGTGGAGGAGTCGGCGCCCTCGATCTCGTCGCAGTTGTCGCCGTCCTCGTCGCAGCGCAGCCAGCGATAGGCGTAGCTCGAGGCCGATGCGAACGTGCCGGTCGAGGCGAACATGGTGCCGCCGTCGGAGAAGTTGCCGGTGATCACGGGCAGGGTGGTGTTCGTCGGCGCCGCGGGCTGCCAATCGGGATTCGTGTCGGTGCCGCCGGAGGTGAGCGGCGTCTCGCCCGTACCGGTCGTGTAGATCCCGGCACCGGTGCGAGCGAAAGCGATTTGGGTCCCGTCGGGAGCATGCGCTGGCGCGTAGTCATCGGCGGTCGAGCTCGATACCCGCGTCTCGGTGCCTCCTGAGGTCGAGATCGTGTAGATCTGCCGCTGCGCGACGCCGATCCGATCCGAGGCGAAGGCGATCACGCCGCCGTCCGGGTCGTACGAGGGCTGCGTCTCGTTCGTCGTCGCGGTCGTGAGCTGCGCTTGGTTGCCGCCGCCGCCGGTGGCCGGATCCGACGGCGCGTCCATCGTGTAGATGTCCGCGTTCGCAGCCGTCCGCGTGAAGGCGATCGAGTCGCCGTCGGGCGACCACGCGGGGTCGTCGTCTGCCGCGGAGCCGCCGCTGTTCGAGAGGTTGCGACCGGTGCCGCCGCTCGAGGAGATCACGTAGATATCGGTCGAGCGCTCATAGGCGATCATGGTCCCGTCGGGCGACCAGGTCGGCGCAGAGCCGGTATCGAGAGTCTGGATCGCGCCGCCGTCGACGGTCAGAACCTTGACCGAGCCGCTCTGCGTGAACGCGAGCTTGTTGCCGTTCGGCGACCATGAGGGATCCGAGGCATTCGCGACGAGAGCCGTCGAGCTGACGACCGGCGTACTCCCGGTCGTGACCGTGTAGATGTCGCTGCCGCGCTCGAACGCGATCAGCCCGTTCGTGCCGGGGAACGCTGCATCTGCGCCCGAAGCGGGCAGCGAGAGCAGGACGCCAACGGCGAAGAGAGCCACCGCCAATCGCAGGACGGGCCGAAGTATGTAGGCGCGCACGCGCACGTTGTAGCCGTTGTCCGTCACGATCGCCACTCCCCCTTGTCGTTCGCCGCCGAAGTTCCCAGCCTAGCGCCGGTTTGCCGCACCCGCCAGGAGGCCTGGGCGGACGAGTCTCGGCGGGGCCTGCAGGCGGGCATCCCGAACGTGCGGGTTGAGCGGCTCGGCGAGGGGCGGCGCTCCGAACGAGGCGGCCCGTCTCTCGGCCGGGACATTTTCGTAGAGCGTCGTCCGCTGGCGTGGGATCCGGTCGCTCGCCCGGATCAGCGCCTCCATTTCCTCGGGAGACATCTCCTGCCCGTGCTCCGAGCCGGCCGAGCGCGAGATGGACTCGTTCATCAGCGTCCCGCCGAGATCGTTGACGCCGGCGGCGAGCGCTGCCGCGACCCCGGCCGGCCCGAGCTTCACCCAGGACGCCTGGATGTTCGTGATGTGAGGGTGCAGAGCGAGCCGCGCAACGGCGTGCAGGAGGAGCGTCTCACCGAAGGTCGGCCCCGAGCGCGCCTTTCCTTTCAGCCAGATCGGGGCCTCCATGTGCACGAACGGCAGCGGTACGAGCTCGGTGAAGCCGCCGGAGCGCTGCTGCTGCTCGCGCGCACTGAGCAGGTGTCGCGCCCAGGGGCGGGGCGACTCGACGTGGCCGAACATGATCGTCACGTTCGAGTGCAGGCCGACCCGGTGCGCCGCCTCGTGGACGACGAGCCACTGGGCGGTCGACACCTTGTCGGGACAGATGAGGGCGCGCACCTCGTCGTCCAGGATCTCGGCGGCCGTGCCGGGAAGCGAGCCGAGCCCCAGCCCGCGCAGGCGCTCGAGGTAGTTCTCGAGCGGTACGCCCAGCGTGGCGGCGCCCTGCCAGAGCTCGAGTGCCGAGAAGGCATGGATGTGCAGCTCGGGCAGCTCGGCTCGGATCGCGGCGACGACCTCCGCGTAGTAGTCGCCGGTGAAAGCCGGATGGATCCCGCCCTGAAGGCAGACCTCCGTGGCGCCTCGCGCCCACGCCTCGCGGCAGCGGCGGACGATCTCGGCGAGCGGCACGAGGTAGGGGGCGCCGCGCAGGTTGGCCGCGAGCTTCCCCTTCGAGAAGGCGCAGAAGCCGCAGCGGAAGTAGCAGACGTTCGTGTACTGGATGTTCCGCGTGACGACGTAGGTCACCTCATCGCCGCAGACCTCGCGGCGGAGGCGATCGGCGGCGGCGAAGACGCGCTGCCGCTCCTCACCGCGGGCGCGGAAGAGCCGGACGAGCTCCTCCTCCCCGAGCTCGGCGGCCGTGTCGAGCGGCAGCACGTCGCGCGCGACCGCGAATGGAACCGCGCCGGCCTCGCCGGGATGCCAGCCGTCCTCGCGCGCGAGCCCGAGCGAGTCCGAGCTACGGAGCGCTTGCGTCAGCACCTGCGGCGCGAGCCAGTCGCTGTCGAGGAAGCTCGGATAGACGGGCAGGCGCGCCGCCAGCTCCAGCCCGCGTGAGCGCGTCGCCTCGGCGAGCCGGTCGCACTCCGGCCAGGGCGCCTCGGGATTGACGTGGTCGATCGTCACCGGCGAGACGCCGCCCCAGTCGTCGATCCCCGCATCAAGCAGGCGCGGGAAGTCGCCGTAGGCGAGGTTCGGCGGCGCCTGCACCGAGACGTCTTCGGGGAGCAGCAGCCGCGCGGCCGCGATCGTCCAGAGGTGGTCGTCGAGCGAGGGCTCCGGGTGCCCGGCCATCCGCGTTCCCGGCTTGGCGCGGAAGTTCTGGACGATCACCTCCTGGAGGTGGCCGTGACGACGGTGCAGCTCGGCGAGGGCCTCGAGCGCCTCGAGCCGCTCTGCGCGCGTCTCGCCGATCCCGATCAGGATCCCGCTCGTGAAAGGGATCCGAAGCTCGCCAGCGAGCTCGATCGTCTCGAGTCGGCGCTCGGGCAGCTTGTCCGGTGAGGCCCAGTGAGGGCCGCCGCGCTCGGCGAGCCGCGCCGCGGTCGTCTCGAGCATGATCCCCATCGAAGCGGAGACGGGGCGCAGGAGCTCGAGTTCGGCGCGCGTCATCACGCCGGGATTCAGGTGCGGGAGCAGTCCCATCTCGTCGAGCACGAGCTGGGCGACACGCGCGAGATACTCGATCGTGGTCGCGCAGCCGAGCTCGCGCAGCTCCTCGCGCGCGACCTTGTAGCGGTGCTCCGGCTTGTCGCCGAGCGTGAAGAGTGCCTCGGTGCAGCCGGCCGCCGCGCCCGCGCGGGCGATCACGAGCGCCTCTTCCTCGGTCAGGTACGCCCGCTCGCCGCGCCTCGGTGGCCGCGCGAAGGTGCAGTAGCCGCAGACGTCGCGGCAGAGCATCGTCAGCGGGACGAAGACCTTGGGCGAGTAGGTGACGAGGCCGTCGCCGCGCCGGCGCTCGCGCGCCGCTGCGAGGAGATCGTCGAGCGGCGCCTCGAGCAAGTTGGCCGGTGACATGTCTCCATCCTCGCAGACGGCATCGCTGCCCCCGGTGACATGTCCTTGCGGGACACGTCCGGGCTTTGACCCCGGACACGTCCCACGCGGACGTGTACTCGGCCACGGCCTGGACCGTCAACGGCTTGATGGCAAGCGCGATCGCGCAGACCGAGTCGAGCGCAGCCGTCCTCGCGGGACGGTTAGTCAGCCGGCGCGGTAGCCCCAGAGGCCGCCGAAGCTCTGCCACGAGCCCTTCGACCACCGCTGGAGGAGCGCCTGCTCGATCGGGAAGCGCTCGGTCCCGCTCGTCTTGATCGCGATTCCGGGCAGCAGAAAGGGGTTCGACGCGTCGTTCAGCTTCCGGAGCTGCGCGACCAGCGCCGCCCGCGTCGGGTTCTTCCCCGTCGCCTTCAGCACCCGCGCGGTCTCGTGGGCGACCGCCATGCCGTAGACGTGGTAGACGTCTTTCGCGTTCGCGCCCCGCGCGTACTTTGCGAGCACGCTCCGGTAAAGCCTCATCGCGGCATCGGTACGCCACTTGGGGTCGGTCGGATCCTTGAGAAACGCGATCGAGACCGAGTTCTCTACAGCCTTGTTCGTGTTCCCCTCCGAGGCGAGGGTCATGATGTTCGAGGCGCTCGAGACGGCGTTGTTGAAGACGAGCGGCCGCCAGCCGAGCCGGTTCGCGAAGACGTAGCCCTGGATCGCGAACTTCGGGGTCGCGAAGAGCGCGAGCGTGTTTGCGCCAGAG
>JACCRW010000157.1 GCA_013813345.1 Actinomycetota bacterium | reverse complement strand
TCACCGCGGTCTTCGCGCTAGGGGTCGACCACACCCAGCGCGTCTCGGGATTGCGGCTCGTCGGGATTCTCCTCGGCTTCGTCGGGATCGTCGCGCTCGTCGGTTTCGAGCCGGGCGGCGGCGATCGGGCCATTTGGGGCTCGCTGGCCATCGTCGGCGCCACGGTCTGCTACGCCCTGGGCGGCCTCTATGCCGGCCGGCGGTTCGTCGGGCTCCGTCCCGAGCTCGTAGCCTTCGGCAGCCTCTGCTGGGCGACGATCTTCGCGCTTCCGCTCGGGTCTGCGAACGCGACCGCTTTCGGCTGGGAGACCCTCGCCGCGCTGCTCTTCCTGGGCGTCGCCGCGACCGCGGTCGCCTACCTTCTCTACTTCGGGCTGATCGCCGGCGCGGCGCCTCCCGCGCGATCCTCGTCACCTACCTCGTCCCTTCGCTCGCGCTCGTCTACGGCGCGGCCCTTCTCGACGAGTCGATCTCCGCGCTCGCGGTCGTCGGCCTCGCGCTCGTGCTCTCGGGGGTCGCGCTCGGTACCCGCCGCGCCCAGGTAGCGTCGTGAGATGCCCTCTGGCAACCTCGAGCGCTCGCGCGTTCCTCGGGCGTCGCTCGCAGTGCCCGGCCGGAGGGGACAGTACGCGTAGTACGGCCCCGGAGAGCCGGGTGCTGCGAGCGGCGCCAGGCAGCGGCGGAGCCCGGCTCTGCCGGGCGGGAGCCGCTGCCGGCGAGGGGCGCGCGTGAAGGGCTATTGGCCGAACATCCTCCTGTTGGCCGCGGTCTGGGGCGCGTCGTACCTCTTCATCAAGGTCGCGGTCGACGAGATCGAGCCAGCGCCCATGATGGCGATGCGAACGCTGCTTGCAGCGGCGGTGCTCGCGACCTATCTCGGTCTCAGGATCGGCTGGAGCCGAGCGGTCGCCGACGTCCGCGCGGCTTGGCGTCACTGCGTCGTCCTCGGCGTCCTCAACGCGGCGCTCCCGTTCTGGCTGATCGCGTGGGGCGAGAAGCACATCGACTCCGGGCTCGCCGCTGTCGTCCAGGCATCGGTTCCGATCTTCAACGCATTGCTCGTCATCCGCTTCCTCCCGCAAGAGCGCCTGAGCCTCACGCGCGCGCTTGGTCTCACCGTGGGGATCGTCGGCGTCGGAGTCGTCACCGGGATCAACCCCGACGGCGGCTGGATCGCCGTTGCGGGCGCGCTCGCCGTCGTCGCTTCCTCGCTCGCATACGCCTCGGCGGGCGTCTACGGGCAGATCGCCGTCTCGGACACCGCAGGCCCGGTGCTCGCGACCGGCTCGATGCTCGTCGGCGGGTTGATCCTGCTTCCGGTCGCGCTCTTCCAGCTCCCGACGCAGACGCCGAGCTGGCAGGCGACGGGGTCGGTGCTCGCACTCTCGCTCCTCGGCACCGCGCTCGCTCAGCTCGTCCTCTTCCGCACACTGGCGCTCTACGGCTCGTCGCGACTCTCGCTCGTCACGTACCTGATGCCGGCCTTTGCGCTCCTCTACGGCGCACTGATCCTGGACGAGGCGATCACCGCCTCGACCCTGTTCGGAGGGGCGCTGATCCTCGGCGGGGTCGCGCTCGCGTCGGGCGCGGTCCGCCGGCAGCGACGCTCGACGGCTCCCGCGCGGACATGAGCGTCGCGATCCGCCGCGCAACGGTGGCCGACCTCGACTTCATCGCGGAGCTCTACGCCGACGAGGACGTCCGTCCCTGGCTGGCTGCGGTCGGCCCCTACGAACGTGAGGCCGTGCTCGCCGAGCTGGAGCGCTTCGAGCGCGATCCCGGCTCCGGCGGGCTGATCCTGATCGAGGCCGACGGCGAGCGAGCCGGCGTCGCCGCCTGGGAGCTCGCCTACGAGCGGAGCAGGATCGCGCGTCTCGGCGGACTCGCGATCCATCCCCGGTTTCGCGGCCGTCGGATCTCCGACGAGGCCGCGCGCCTGCTCCAGCGCCTGCTGATCCTCGAGCTCGGCTTCCACCGCCTCGAGCTCGAGGTCTACGGCTTCAACGAGCGAGCGCAGCGCCACGCGGAGCGCGCCGGCTTTGTCCGCGAAGGGGTCAAGCGGAAGGCCTATCGCCGCGGCGACGGCTGGGTCGACGGCGTCTGCTACGCGCTGATCGCGGAGGATCTCGACTCAGGGACTAGCGACCGGGAGTCCGAGCTCGCGGGCGACTGACGCCATCCGCAGGTCGTAGGTGACAAGCGCTCCGAGATCCGACCCAAGCGAACGCGCGGCCGCAACGTGGATCGCGTCGAGCGAGCGC
>JACCRW010000136.1 GCA_013813345.1 Actinomycetota bacterium | reverse complement strand
CGCCGCCGTTCGGGTGAACCTCGAAGTGGAGGTGCGGGCTGATCCCGTTCGCGTCGCCCGAGTCGCCGACGAAGCCGATCGGCTCGCCGGCTGCGACCTTGTCGCCGCTCTCGAGCCCGTCGGCATAGGCCACACCGGGGACGCACTTGCCCTCGTTGTCGTTCGCGTCGGTCAGGTCGTTGTTGAGATGGACGTAGAGGTACTCGGTCCCGCTCGCGCCTTCGAGGTAGAGCATGCACCCGGCGCGCGCGGACGTCGTCCAGAACTTGACGCGGCCCGCTTCGGCCGCAAGCGCGAGAGCGCGGCGGGGCGCCAGCAGGTCGTTGCCCTCGTGCGAGCCCTGGCCGCGCGCGTCGCCGAAATCGTCCGACCAGGTTGCCTCGCCGAGGATCGGGAAGATAAGCCGGGGCACGGGCTTCGCCGCCGGGCCGGAGGGCGCCGCTCGACTCGATGCGGTCGCGAGGCCCAGGGAGAAGAGGGCTGCGAGGGTGAGGAAGAAGGCTCCTCGGGCTGAGGTCCGGTGTGCCATCACGAGTCCGGTTCGCGCTCGAAGCGCGCAAGCCTAGCACCATCGGCAGAGCGAACCTGCGCCAAAAGGGGTAAATCGGCCGAATGGCGGTACCTTCGAGGCGCGACCCACGGGCGCGGTTAGAGTCCACGACCGATGAAGATCGCCGTTTGCGTGAAGCAGGTTCCGGACGCCGCCGCGACGAAGCGGATCGACCCGGGGACGAAGCGGCTCGACCGCTCGGGCGAGGGCTCGCTCAACCCCGTCGACGCGAACGCCGTCGAGGAGGCGCTGCGGATCAGGGACGCCTCCGGTGAGGGCGAAGTGGTGCTCGTCTCGCTCGGGCCGGAGAAGGCGCTCGACTCGCTGCGGAAGGCGCTCGCGATGGGCGCCGACCGCGCGCTCCTCGTCTCCGACCCCGACGCGGCCGGATCCGACCTGGTGGCGACGAGCGCGCTGCTCGCGAAGGCGCTCGAGCGCGAAGGCGCCGATCTTGTCCTCTTCGGCCAGCAGGCCTCCGACTCGGACGGCGCCGTGCTCTGGGCGGCCGTGGCGGATCGACTGCGACTGCCCCTGATCTCGCAGGCCGCGGAGTTGACGGTCGAGGGCGGCGCGGTCACGGGCAAGCGCCAGACCGAGTTCGGCTACGACGTGATTCGCGCGCCTTTGCCGGCAGTCGTCGCCGTCGCCGACTCGATCAACGAGCCGCGCTATCCGTCGCTGAAGGGGATCATGGGCGCGAAGAAGAAGCAGCAGGACGTGCTCTCGCTCGCCGACCTCGGGATCGAGCCCGAGCGCGCCGGGACGACCGGCTCGCGCACCGAGGTGCTGGCCCTCTCGGATCCGCCCCCGCGCGGCGAGACGCGGAAGCTCGAGGACGACGGCACCGGCGCCGAGAAGATCGTCGAGTTCCTGGTGGAGAAGCGCCTCGTATGAGTGTCGTAGTCTTCCTGGAGCATCACGAGGGCGAGCTTCAGAAGGGCTCGCTCGGGATCCTCGCCAAGGCTGGGCAGCTCGGCGGCGAGGTAGCCGGGGTCGTGCTCGGCTCGGGCGTTGAGGAGCTCGCGGCCGGGGCGGGCCGCTACGGCGCGAGCACGGTCTACGTCGCCGACGACGCGAAGCTCGAGGCGCCGCTGCCGCAGCCGCGGGTCGACGTACTCGCGCAGCTCGTCGAGGAAAAGGGAATCGAGACCGTCCTCTTCGCCCAGTCGATCCTCTCGGCGGACCTTGCAGCCGGCCTGGCCGCGCGGCTCGACGCCGGGCTGAACTGGCAGCTCGTCGACATCGCCACGCAGGACGGGGCCGTCGTCGGCAAGCAGTCCGCGCTCGGCGACTCGGTCCTCGTCGACGTCGGCTGGACCTCGACGCCGCGGCTCGCGCTCTTCCGCGCCGGGATCGCGGATCCCGTGGAGACCGGCGGCACCGCGACCGTCGAGAAGCTGGACGTCACTTTCCAGGAGCATTCCTTGGCAGCAGAGATGCTCGAGCAGGCGCACGAGGAGTCGAGCGGCCCCTCGATCGAGGACGCGGACTTCATCGTCGCCGGGGGACGGGGTCTCGGCGCCCCGGAGGGCTTCGGGATGATCGAGGAGCTGGCGAAGGCGCTCGGTGGCGCGGTCGCCGCGACGCGAGCCGTCGTCGACGCCGGCTGGTATCCGTACTCTGCCCAGGTCGGGCAGACCGGCAAGAACGTCTCGCCGGTGCTCTACGTCGCCTGTGGGATCTCCGGCGCGATCCAGCACAAGGTCGGGATGCAGGGCTCGAAGGTAATCGTCGCGATCAACAAGGATCCGAACGCGCCGATCTTCGAGTTCGCCGATCTCGGGATCGTTGGCGACGTGCAGACGATCGTCCCGAAGCTGACCGAGCTCGTCCGGGCTCGCAAGGGATGAGTCGAGGAATCGTTCCGGCGGACTATCCGCCGCCGTTCTCTCCGGCCGAGGCGATCGCGACGCCGAGCGATCCGGTCGACGAGCGGATCGAGGTGGGGGTGCTGATCGTCGGCGCGGGCCCCGCCGGCCTCGCGTGCGCGATCCGGCTCGGCCAGCTCCTCGAGGACTCGCCAGAGACGGCCGAGCGTCTCGGTGACGTTCCGGTCGCGGTCGTGGAGAAAGGGAAGCAGCCCGGCTCGCATCTCCTATCGGGCGCGGTCGTCAACCCTCGCGCGCTGCGGCGACTCTTCAAGGGGCGGCCCGAGCAGCTCGAGCTGGTGCCGACCTACGGCGACGTCCACGGCGAGGCGGTCTACATCCTGACAAAGGGGACGTCGAGCCGGATCCCGCCGCCGCCGACGATGCGGAACCACGCGAACATGCTCGTCTCGGTGGCCCAGCTCGGTCGCTTCCTCGGCGAGCAGGCCGAGGCGATCGGCGTCGCGATCCTCCCCGAGACAGACGCGCAGAAGCTGCTCGTCGCCGACGGCCGCGTCCAGGGGATTCGCACCGGCGACAAGGGCCGCGGCCGCGAAGGCCAGGAGCTCGGCAACTTCGAGCCCGGTTCCGACATCGTCGCCCGCGTCACCATCCTCGCGGAGGGAACACAGGGGCATCTGACCGGCGCTGCAATCTCGCGCTTCGGCCTCGAGGGCAGCGACCCGCAGGTCTGGGCGCTCGGGGTCAAGGAGGTCTGGAAGGTCGAGCAGTCGCTCGGCCACATCGTGCACACGATGGGCTGGCCGCTTCGCAAGCGCGCCCGCTTCGGCGAGTTCGGAGGCTCATTCATCTACCCGATGGGCGACGAACACGTCTCGATCGGCTTCGTCGCCGGGCTCGAGTACCGGGATGTCGAATTCTCGGTTCACGACGTGCTCCAGGAGTTCAAGACGCACCGGCTCGTGCGGAAAATCCTCCGCGGCGGCGAGCGGGTCGGCTGGGGAGCGAAGACGATCACCGAGGGCGGCTTTCACGCGCTGCCGAAGCGCTTCAACGCCCCGGGGCTGCTGCTCGTCGGCGAGGGCGCCGGCCTCGTCAACGTGCCGACCCTGAAGGGGATCCACTACGGGATCGAGTCGGGGATCATGGCCGCCGAGGCCGCGTTCCGCTCGCTCCAGCGCGGCGAGAGCCCGTCCCGCGTCGGTGCGCTCGACTCCTATGACGAGGAGCTGCGCGCGAGCTACGTGCTCGAGGATCTGCGCCAGGTGCGGAACATGCGCCAGGTCTTCGACAAGGGCTTCTTCCTCGGAGGCGCTTTCGCGAGCGCGATGACGATCACGAAGGGGAAGCTGCCCCCGAAGGACTACCACTCCGAGCCGAACGCGACCCATTCGCTGCTGAGGACCGATCGCGCGAAGAGCTATCCCGCGCCGGACGGCACGCTCACCTTCGACAAGCTCTCGTCGGTCTTCCTCTCCGGCAACCGGACGCGCGACGACCAGCCGAACCACATCCGGATCGAGCGACAGGTGCCGCGCGAGCTCGCCGAGATGTGGGTGAACATGTGTCCCGCGCAGGTCTACGAGGTGGGCGCCGCCGACGGCGATGGCACCGTGACCGTGAACCTCGCCCCGTCCAACTGCGTCCAGTGCGGCGCAATCACGGCCAAGGGCGGCCGGCTGACGCCTCCCGAGGGCGGCTCCGGCCCCGAGTACACGCTCACCTAGAGCGCGTCCGCCAGGCCTCGGCGAACTCGATCCGCTCGAGGATCGAGGGATGGCCGTCGAGGAGCGCCGTCGACCAGGCGGGCGGATCCGGGTCGGCGAGCGCGAGCGTCGTGAACTTCTCGAACAGCCCTCGAGCCTGATCCGCGTCCCGCGTCGTCTCGAGCGCCACCCAGTCGGCCTCCTCCTCCATGTGGCGGGAGATCGCGTTTTGGAGCGGCAGCGAGCCGAGCTGGAGGACGACGAGCACGAGGAGGGAGACGGGTACCGCGGCCGGGTGGCGCATCCCGCCACGGCGTCGCGTCGCGAGCGCGATCAGCCAGGTGCCGGGCAGCGCGAAGAGCGCGTACCAAGCGAGGCTCTCGAGGATGTGGTTGCCGGAGTGATGGCCGAGCTCGTGGGCCAGCACTGTCTCCACCTCGCCCTCCGAGAAGCGCCCGTCGAGAAGCGTGCTCCAGAGGACGACGCGCCTCGTCGGCCCGAAGCCGGCGGCGAAGGCGTTCGGCGCATCGGTGAAGTCGGAGACGTCCTGAACCGAGAGCCGCGGCGGCTCGATCTCCTGCGCGCTCGCGAAGCGCCTCGCGTCCGCCTGCAAGGCGGCATTCGCCGGCTCGGTCGGGAAGAGGTAAGGCGTGACGAACGCGAACAGCGTCGCGAGGCCGATGAAGACGGGCGCGGCGGCGATCCACCAGCGGCGCGGGAAGCGCCCGGCGAGAGCCATGACGATCACGAGGGCCAGCGAGATGAAGAGGAACTCCGCACCAAGCGCGAACCAGTTCTCGAAGAGGGTCGTGACATAGCCGGCGTCCGATTGGTCGTAGCGGCGATCCCACCAGGTCTCGGCGAGGCGGAACGGGACCTGCGAGAGCCAGACGAGCGCCAGCCCGATCATCCCGAGCAGCATTCCGGTGCCGATCCGGCCCGCGGCGGACTCGCGCGCGAACCCCGCCCCGCGCCAGGCGTAGAGCGCAAGCACGACGATCAGCACGAGCTGCGACGCGATGAAGTCGAGGCGGAGGAATCGCTCGTAGGTCTCGGCGCGCTCGAGCGCCGCCCCCTCGAAGACCCGCGCGTTATCGAGCTCCGGGAGCCTGAGCCCGTCCGGAACTCGCGTCTGCCAGAGCAACCAGGCGGCAAGGGCCCAGCCCGTCGCGAGGACGGGGAGGCCGAGGAGGCGCAGCCGCCGAGCTGGGGTCAGGCGGCGGCCTCGCCGTGCAGCTCTGCCGCCGGCTCGATCGGCTCGTCTGCAGCTCGGAGCGCCGGGCTCGCGTATGGATAGTCGTCGGTCACGATCAGCCAGTAGGCGCTCGTCTGGGCGAGATAGCGGACGGCGATCGCGCCGAGCCGGCGCAGTCCTTCGGGCATCCGGCCTGTCGCGAGCGCGGCGAACCAGCCGAGGAAGGCGACCACCGCGAGCGCAGCCGAGAGCCCACCCGAGACGAGAAACGCGGGAATCACGAGGATCGTGCGGAAGAGCGTCACCCAGCGGCTCTGCCGCTCCGCCGCGCCGATCGAGATGTCGACGGCGTAGCCGGGCGCGCCGGTGAAGCCGGGAAAGCGGTTGCCGACGAGAGTCGCGAACGCGGTCACATGGGCCGAGTAGCGCACGTAGGCCGCGAGGAAGCGATGCAACGGAGCAGCTGAACGCCCGCGCACGAGGGTGTAGATCCCGTTCACGAGCGCGGCGAGAACCGCCGCGACGCTCCACAGCGTGAGCCAGACGAAGTGCGGCAGCGCGAGGAGCAGCCGGAAGAAGACCGTCAGTCGCGAGCGTCGGCCGTCGTCGTCGACCTCGACCCCGATCGCGTGCGGCGGCAGCGACCAGCGCGGACCGGCAGCGTCCGGGTCGGAGCTCGGGTAGCGGTCGGTCACGAGGAGGAGGTAGGCGGAGGTCTGCGCCGAGTAGCCGACCCCGTACGCCGCGAGGTCTCTCAGCCCGCTGGGCATCCGCCCGAGCGCGAGCGTCGCGAACCAGCCGAGGAAGGCGCAGACGACGAGGAGGCCGCCTCCCGAGAACAGGAAGCCACCCCAGCTCTCATCGGCGCCGCTACCACGTCCGCCGCCGCCTCCGCCGATCGACCCCGAGCCGACCACTGCGGCGAGGAGCAGGGCGGGGAGCGCGAGCACGAGGCGGAGCGCCGTCTTCCAGCGCGGCTGAGGCGCCGCCTCCGGCAACTCCACGTCGATGGGGTAGCCGGGCTCGCCCGTGAAGCCGGGATACGGATTCGCGGCGAGCGAGAGGTAGGCGGCGAGGTGGGCGCCGTAGCGGATGTAGGCCGAGAGGAATCGATGCAGGCCGGTCGGCGGCCGGCCGGTTGCAAGCGCGGCGAACCAGCAGATGATCGCGGCCGGCACGACGACGATCGTCCAGAGCACGATCCAGAAGAAGTGCGGCAGCGCGAGGAGCAGCCGGAAGAAGACGGTCAGCCGCGAGCGGCGGAGATCGTCGGTGACCACGAGCCTGACCGGAGCGTCCATCGGATCGGAGTATGAGCGACGCGTAGGATCGAGCGCATCGGCGGCACGCTCCTGACCCGTGATGACGTGCTCGCGGCGGCCGACCGGATTCGCGACCGCATCCACCGGACGCCCACCTTCACGTCGCGGACGCTCGGCGAGGGCGTCGTCCTCAAGGCGGAGCTCTTCCAGAAGACCGGCTCGTTCAAGGTGCGCGGAGTCCTCAACAAGCTCGCGTCGCTGTCCGCAGAGGAGAAGGCGCGCGGTGTGATCGGGATCTCCGCCGGAAACCATGCGCAGGCACTCGCCTGGGGCGCCGCGGCGGAGGGGATCGACTG
>JACCRW010000357.1 GCA_013813345.1 Actinomycetota bacterium | reverse complement strand
TACACCATTCCCTTGCGGCGGATCGTCTACGTCAAGCGCTTCGCGCGCGAGTCCCGCGTCGGATTCGGGATCTAGCGGGCCGGAGAGACGAGGCTCGTGGCGGAGATCGCGCAGAAGAGTCCTTCCGGAGCCGAGGTCCGCAAGCTGGTCGAGCGCGCGCAGCGCGGCGAGCGGGCGGCGCTCGAGGAGCTCTACCTGATCCACTTCGACCGGATCTACAGCTATCTCCACCTGACCGTCGGCAACCGGCACGACGCCGAAGACCTGACGACGCAGACCTTTCTGCGGATGCTCGAGTCGATCGGCCGGTTCCGCTTCCAGGCGGCGCCGTTCTCTGCGTGGCTCTTCCGGATTGCGCACAACCTCTCGATGGATCACTTTCGCGCCAACCGCCGGTGGCAACCGGAGGAGGACGTCCCCGAGCCGCGAGACTCGGAGGAGCGCTCGGCCGAGGACGAGGCGTTCCAGTCGATCGGCCGGCAGTCGATGCTCGACCTGATCGAGTCGCTCTCGCACGAGCAGCAGCAGGTGCTGACGCTGAAGTTCGTGTTCAACTTCTCGAATGGCGAGGCGGCGACGATCCTGGACAAGACCGAGGGCGCCGTCAAGAGCCTCCAGCACCGGGCGCTCGGGTCGCTGCAGCGGCAGCTCGCCTCCTCGGCCGACGAGAGCTAGATGGCGCTGGAGGTCGGGATCGTGGGCCTGCCGGGGGCGGGGAAGACGACGCTCTTCACCGCGCTGACTAGGACGGGCGGGGCCGGCTTCGGCAAGGAGAACGTCGGGATGGCGACAATCGCGGACGAGCGGCTCGGGAAGCTCGCCGCGCTCGTCGGCGCGCGAAAGATCACGCCGGCGACGATCCGTGTCGTCGATGTCCCCGGGACGGGGCCGGCGCTTCTCGGCGGCCTCCGCCAGGTGGACGCAGTGCTCGCCGTGGCCGACGGGTTCACGCCCGGCGGCGATCCGGCCGCGGATCTCGAGACGCTCGAGCTCGAGCTGCTGGTTGCAGACCGCGATCATGTCGAGCGTCGGCTCGAGCGCGTCGAGAAGCAGGCGAAGTCGGGCGATGCTGCGCTGCGGAAAGAGCTGGAGGTGCTGACGGCGCTGCTCGCGCACCTCGACGCCGGCAACACGCTGCGCGACTTCCCCGGCGAGCTGCCGGGCGAGCTCGAGCCCCTGACGACGAAGCCGCTGATCTCGATCGTGAACGGGCCGAGCGGGATCGACCTCCAGCTCGAGGCCGAGCTCGCGGAGCTGCCCGAGGAGGAGGCCTCCGCCTATCGGGAGGGACCGTCGGCGCTCGACGAGATCGTGCGGCGGCTCTCCGAGGCGCTTGGCCTGATCACGTTCTTCACGGCCGGCGAGAAGGAGACGCGCGCCTGGACGCTGCGGCACGGCGAGTCAGCGCTCGACGCGGCCGCGACGATCCACTCGGACATCGCGCGCGGATTCATCCGGGCGGAGACGATCACGGCCGGCGACCTCCTCGAGGCCGGCTCGCATGCGGAGGCGGCCCGGCGCGGGACGCAACGGCTCGAGGGCAAGACCTACGAGATCCGCGACGGCGACGTGCTGAACATCCGTTTCAACGTGTAGGAGACTCTGCCCTCTCCGCGCACCCGCCTCGCGTGCTTGCGGTGAACGGACTGCCGCGTGACCCCAGCGCGAGCCCGATCTCGAGCCACGAGCGCCTGTCTGCCCGCGCCTGGCTCACGAGCTCGGCTTCGACGTGCTCGAGGATCTCGCGCAGGGTCGTCACGTCCTCGAGCCACTGGGGTAGTAGAGCTCCTTGGCAGCGGCGCTCATCGCTCGAGACATCGTCTCGCGAATACCGTGCGGGGAAAGTGTCCGCTGCGGCCACGTCAGCCGTCGCTGACAGGGACAGTCCCTGTCAACCCACGCTGACGCGCCAAGCGCGAGCGGTGGCTGGCGGCTCAGCCGGCCGCGAGGAGGGCGGCGCCGGCCAGCACGGCCACGGCGCCTGCGAGCTGGATGCGGCCGAGGCGCTCGCGCAGCAGGAGCGCCGCGAGCGCGACTGTGATCGCCGGGTAGAGCGAGGTGAGCACCGAGACGACGCTGACGAGGCCGCGCGTCGTCGCGAGCGCGAAGAGCACGTTGGCGCCGACGTCGCAGGCGCCAACGGCGAGTACTGCCACCAGCAGGCGACGCGGGAGCGCGACCGAGACTCCGACGGCGAGCGCGGCAGCCAGCGAGAGCGTCGTCGAGGCGAGCCGTGCTACGAGCACCGCCCAGGGAGCGCTGTCGTCGGCGGCGATATCGAGGAAGACGAAGTAGAAGCCGAAGCCGAGCGCTGCGAGGAGCGCAAGCCCAACTCCCGCTGCGATACGTGTCCCGAGCTCGCCGCTCGTGCGCGAGACGAGGGCCAGGCCCACCAGCGCAACGAGCGCGCCTGCGACCTGGAGTAGGGAGGGCCGCTCTCCGCGGGCGATACCAACAGTGAACGGGATCGCCGCCGCGACGGCTGAGATCGGCGCGACGACACCCATGGCGCCGATCGCCATCCCTCGGTAGAGCCCGGCGAGCCCCACGACGCCGCAGAGCCCGGCCGCGACTGCGGCCAGCGCCGCCCCGGCACCGAGAAACGGCTCGCCCGCGACGACAACCCACACCGCGACCGCAATCGCACCCGCGGCCTGCGAGAGGAGCAGCACCGCGAGGACATGCGCGCGCCGGGAGGTCAGCCCGCCGAGAAAGTCGCCGACGCCGTAGGACAGGCTGGCGCCGAGGGCGAGGAGGATCGCGGCCATCCGGAGTCAGTCGCCGACGGGCCGCGTGGCCGCGACTGCGTCGAGCTGGTTCGCGTGGTAGAGCACCGCGGCCTCGGCAGTGCGGGCCGACCCACGGTCGTGATGGCAGGCGACCGCGTGGAGCAACTCGGCTCGCACGGACGCATCGAGCGCCTCGGCGCGTT
>JACCRW010000120.1 GCA_013813345.1 Actinomycetota bacterium | reverse complement strand
CCTTCTTGATGACCGTGCCTGCCCCGTGGTGCGGATACACCACCTTGTCGCCGACGTCGAACAAGCCAGCCTCCCCTTCGTGAAAATGGTCGTAACAGTGAAGAAGCCGGCGGTCAGGATCTCCGCCAGCGTGCGCAGTCCACTGTAGCAGAAATCCCTGGAAAACACCTCATTTTCGAGCGGATTTCCCGTATTTGCGGGGATTATTCTCCGCTCACGCGCTCGAGCGCCACCCGCATGGCGTCGCGAAGTGTCTCGGTCTCGTAAACGGCGATCGCGCTGCGGCTGCGGCTTCCCGTCGGCGCAACGGCCGCGGTCACGCCGAGCTTGGCGCACTCCTCCAGCCGCCGCTCGGCCTGAGCGGCCACCCGCAACCGCCCGGTGAGCCCGATCTCGCCGAAGGCCACCAACCCGTCGCGGACGGGAGCACCCCGCGCGGCCGATGCGATCGCCAGGGCGATCGCGAGATCGGCACCCGGCTCGTCGATCCGCATCCCGCCGGCGACGTTGACAAAGACATCCGCGGAGCCGAGCGCGAGCCCGGCGTGGCGCGAGCAGACCGCGACGATCATCGCAAGCCGCTTCGGATCGACGCCCGTGCCGACGCGGCGCGGCATCGCGAGATCGGTCGGCGCAACGAGCGACTGGATCTCGAGGAGGAGCGGCCGCGTCCCCTCGAGGGCGCAGGCAACGGCAGCGCCGACCTCGCCCGCGTGCGTGCGGCCGAAGAGCTCGGACGGATCGGGGACGCCGACGAGACCCTGACCCGTCATCTCGAAGACGCCGATCTCGTTCGTCGAGCCAAAGCGGTTCTTAACCGCCCGCAGGATCCGGTGGGCGTGATACCGGTCGCCCTCGAACTGGAGCACGCAGTCGACGAGATGCTCGAGCACGCGTGGCCCCGCGACCGCGCCGTCCTTCGTGACGTGGCCGACCAGGATCGTCGCCACGCCGAACTCCTTCGCGACGCGGAGGAGCCGTCCGGCGGCCTCCCGCACCTGACCGACGGAGCCGGGCGCGGAGCCCAGATCGTTCGCGTAGAGCGTCTGGACCGAGTCGATCACGCAGACGTCGGGCCGCTCGCGCTCGAGCGTCGCGCAGACCGTGTCGAGCTCGGTCTCGGCGAGGATCTCGATTCCGTCGGTGCCGCCGAGGCGCGCAGCGCGCAGCTTCACCTGGGCGGTCGACTCCTCGCCGGTGACGAGCAGTGCCCGCCGGCCCGATGCGGCGACGGCCCCGAGCGCCATCAGGAGCAGAGTCGACTTGCCGACGCCCGGCTCGCCGCCGACGAGGACGAGGCTCGCCGGGACGAGGCCGCCACCGAGCACGCGGTCGAGCTCGGGAACGCCGGTCGAGATCCGCTCCGCCTCCACTGCCGAGACGTCGACGAGCTTCAAGAGCGGTTTGGCCGCCGAACGCGACGCCGAGGCAGCCGCGGCCTCTTCGATCAGCGAGCCGAACGCGTTACAGCCCGGGCACTTGCCGAACCAGCGTCCGGCCGAATAGCCGCACTCGGTGCACGCGAACTGAACCGCCGCCTTCGCCATCGCCCGAGGCTAGCCGCGCGGGCGGACGAGAACGTCACAGCTCCGTGACCGGACCGTGCCGAAAGGAGAACGATTCATCCCCAAGCCCGCGATCGCGGCTGCTCGTGCGAGATGATGAGCCGGACGGTGTCGAAGCGATTTCGCGCCTTCCTCGTCCGAACGAGCGCCTGGCTCCTGGCTCTCGGGGACGGTGCGAAGCTCATCGGAATCGCGCTCTGGGCGACGTTCCTGATCGGAACCGCGCTCGTCGATGTGAGTCGCGCGGCCCAGCGTCCGGCCGAGTAACCACACTCGCTGCACGTGAACTGGACCGCCGGTGTCGCCATCGCTCGGGCTAGCCGTTCTGGTGGACGAGAACGTGACGCGGGGGCGTCGAAACTGCGTCGATTCTGCGTGGTTCGAGCGTCATCGTGCCCGACCACGCCCAGTCCTCGATCCGACCGACGAGACCTGCGCGGATCGGGTTCCGCAAGGTGTACGCGATCGCTGCGACGAGGTGCTCGTCGGCGGCGATCGGCGTCGGACGGTAGCGCTCGCCGAACAGATGCCCTCGGCGGTCGTAGCGCCGGTTGAGCTCACGCGCGTACAACCCGTTCAGCATCTGCATCCCAAGTGAGACCTGCGGCTCGCGACCGGAGAAGAGCAGGAGGTGATAGTGCGTCGCCATCAAGCACCAGGCGACGACCTGCCAGCCGACCCGTTCGCCCACCTTTCGGAGCTGGTGCAGGAACACGAGCCGATCGAGATCCTCGAAGAAGATCGGCGCATGATCGATCCCTCGGGCGGTCATGTGCCAGGCGCTGCCCGCCTCGTAGATCCGGTGCTTGTAAGGCATCCGACGACCGTAGCCGTTCACCCTGCCCGAACCCGACGACCTGGTGCGAATTGTCACGGTCCCGATGCAGAATTGTTGCAATGGCCATGTGCTTTTCGGCCACCCGTCACAGCAACGGACGCAGACACGGTTGCAGAGACGGACGCAGACGCGGTTACAGCATCGACGGGTCGCACGCTGCCGTGGAACGGCCGAGGCCGCCTGCCGGCGGCCTCGGTTCGAAGCTCGTGTGCGCGCGCTATTCCTCCGAGGAGGCGTCCTCCTCGTCGGCGGGCTCGTCGGGCGGCACAGTCACCTTCTCGGGCACCTTCTCGCGCTCGACCTCGCCCTCGACGAGCCTGATGTCGACGAGCGACTCGTCGTCGACCGGGTTCTCGCGGCGCTCGACCATGATCGTCGCCCCCGGTGTCAGCTCGCGGCCGAGCACGTAGTCGGCGAGCGGATCCTCGATGTAGCGCTGGATCGCGCGGCGGAGCGGCCGAGCGCCCATCGCGGGATCGAAGCCCTGCTCGACGAGCAACTCCTTCGCGTCGTCGGAGAGCTCGATCGAGACCTCGTGCGTCGCCATCTGCTCGCGCAGCCGCTTCAGCATCAGGTCGACGATGTGCAGGATCTCCGCCTTGTCGAGCTTGTGGAAGACGATCGTCTCGTCGATCCGGTTCAGGAGCTCAGGCCGGAAGACCTTCTTCAGGTCGCCCATGACGCGGCTCTTCATCTCGTCGTACGAAAGCCCGATCTCGTCGCCGATCGAGAAGCCGAGCGTCTGGTTCTTCGAGATCTGAGCGGCGCCGATGTTCGACGTCATGATCACGATCGTGTTTCGGAAATCGACCTTGCGCCCCTGCGAGTCGGTGAGCTTCCCTTCCTCCAGGATCTGGAGCAGGATGTTGAAGACGTCCGGATGGGCCTTCTCGATCTCGTCGAGGAGGAGCACCGAGTACGGCTTGCGGCGCACAGCCTCGGTCAGCTGGCCGCCCTCGTCGTAGCCGACGTAGCCAGGTGGCGAGCCGACGAGCCGTGACACGGAGTGCTTCTCCATGTACTCCGACATGTCGACCTGGATCATCGCGTCCTCGTCGCCGAAGAGGAACTCGGCGAGCGTGCGGGCGAGCTCCGTCTTCCCCACGCCCGACGGGCCGAGGAA
>JACCRW010000088.1 GCA_013813345.1 Actinomycetota bacterium | reverse complement strand
AGCGGATGAGGATTTCGTGAGGGTTTGCTCTTACGTCGGGCGTCCTCTCGAGCACTCGGATGAGCGTCCCGTGAGCACTGTGTTGGGCTTCGCTCACAAGCGTTTCTCGCTGTTCCAAGCGGGGAGTCGGCGTGAGACAGGCTCGATTCGATCTCTGCGAAAGGAGCACCATGTCTCGACGCAACTCATGGCGTGCGACGGCCTTCGTCGTGGCCGCGACCGCGCTCCTCGCGATCGCCGTCGTGCCGGCACTCGCCCGCGACGGCTCTCAGAGGCAGGCTGCGCAAGCCCAGCTTCTCCCGAAGTCGAAGCTGACCGTGAAGAGCATCATCCAGGCCGATCTCGTCACGGACACGGCGCGACTGCCGCTCTACCGGGCGACGGTCAAGGGACAACCCGTCTGGTACGTCCTCACCGAGGTCTCCGACGCGCGCCTCGCGCGTGCGCGCGGCCTGAACTTCTCCCCGAAGCTCCGGAACCTGATCACGCCGAACTGCCCCGGTTGCGTACAGACCGTGCAAAGCGGCAGGAACCTCGGGCGAACCAACGTGCGCCGACCGGGTGCTCCGGACTTTCGCCCGGCCCGTCTGCTCGTTCCCGGACCGGACGGCGGATTCCCGCCGGCGGCCGCGGCTGTCGGAGCCGTCGCCCAACCGACCTACAGCCCGTTCGTGAGGATCGCCGGCACGAACATCGTCTACAACGCGCCGATCGTGGCCACGGGTAGCGGCCCGTTCGACGAGATCAATCACCGCAACACCCACGATCGCCTGTTCGCGATCGATACGCGCAGGCGAACGGTCGACATGGGCTTCATCCGGGCCTTCGCGTTCGGCAAGGAGATCCTCTACCTGAGCTTCGAGGCCTCCAGTGCAGGAGTCGGCGTACTGGATCGGACGACCTTCACGCCGGCGCTCGGCGGCTCGCCGACGGCGGACAGGTCGCGTGATCCCGCCTCGTCGCGCTCGGCGATCTTCGTCTTCACGAACGGTCAGACCGGGCCGAAGAGTCCGCCCGCACAGGGATCCGACCACGTGATCAAGGACGGGCTCAACCACCTCACGTTCAACCGTCGCAACGTCAACCTGCTGAAGGCATTGCGGGAGGGAGGCGACGCGCACAACGTGCTCGACGGCTTCCCGACCGTGAACGCCGCCCTCTACAGCCCGATCTGGGACGTCAACATGGTCGAATGGTCGCCGGCCGCCGTGGCGGCGCGCCGGAACGTCGCCCAGACGGACGCCAACAAGATCCGGCGACTCGCAGTCCGCGGGGTCGTGACCTCTCCTGGCGGGACACCGCTCCGCTCCGACCGGAACATCCTCAACTGCCCGGTGATCGGCTTCCTGGACGACGCCCCGAGGGCCGACCAGGTGCCGAAGCCGCCGAGCCAGCCCTAGGAGCGACAGCGCGCCCGTCCGCGACTCCATGACAGAGGACCACCCGCTCTCGCGAAGTTTCCGACCGACGCCGCTGGAGACGCCTCGAATCGTGACGTCGACTCCTCCGCCACTATGGGAACGCGTCGGTGCGGTTGTGCGCCTCTGGGTCGACCTGTTCGACCGGCATCGCGTCCTGACGAACGCGAGCGCGATCTCGTTCCAGGCCTTGAAGGCACTCGTGCCGCTTGCGCTCTTCGGGATCGCGCTCCCCGGCGTCCTCGGGCTCTCGAACGTCTGGGACGACCAGCTTCGGGACGGCGTCTCGCGCCAGTTCACGGCCACCGCATTCGTCGCGATCGACACCGCCGTCGGGAAGATCATGACGGAGGCGAGCCCGGCGCTGCCCGCCTTCGCCGGGGCGTTGCTGCTCTGGTACGTCGCGGGGTTGGTGCGTGCCTGCATGGGCGGCATGAACTCGATCTACGAGGCCGACGAGGAGCGCACACTGCTGCGACGCTGGAGTCTCTCGTTCGCGCTCGCGGTGTCCGGCACCGTCGCCGTCGTGCTGGCGGTGCTCGCAGTCACGATGGGCCCGCGGATCGATCGCAGTGGGGCACTCCATCTTTTCCTGCTCCTGGTGCGTTGGCCGTTCGCCGTGCTCGCGCTCGGCCTCGCAGTCGGTCTGCTCGTCCGCTACGGCGCCGCCGAACGCAGACAGGCGCGGTGGGCGAGCGTGGGCGCGGTCGTCATCGTCGCGGCGTGGATCGTCCAGTCGCTGCTCTTCGCCTGGTACGTCCGTTCGTTCGCCGACTTCACCTCCGCGAGCGGCGCTCTCACCGTCTTCCTCGTGCTCGCTGCGTTTCTCTACACGGCTTCGATCATCTTCCTCGTGGGCGTCCAGATCGACGATCTCCTGCGGAAGGACGCGAGTGCGAGCGAAAAAGGAATCCTCGGTGTGCTTCGAGGATGAGGATGGAGATTCAGATCCGCTCACAATCCGGCGGCTCGGGCGATCAGCGCTTAGGCTGCCGGATTCGAGCGTGCGTGACCAAGGGAGTTCCAAATGGCTGAGGGCGACGGGCTCGGTTCCCTATGGGAACGACGCTTTGCGGCGAATCAGACGGTCTTTCGCCGCTCGAACGAGCGTTTGATCCGGTGGCTCGGCCCCTTTGCGCCGGGATCGATGGAGTATGTCTGCGAATGCGGCGATGATTCGTGCGGCGACCTCATCTCGCTGCTCGAGAGCGAGTACGAGCACGTTCGCTCCAACTCGGCCTGGTTCCTGATCGCGCTCGACCACGAGATCCTCCCGGGCGACTCGGAGTGGATCGTGGAGACGCACGACCACCACAACGTCGTCGAAAAGAGCGGAGCAGCGGGTGCGACCGCCAAGGCGACGGACATCCGGCTCAACCGGGTTGCACCGTAGCCCGAGCGATGGACTCCGAAGCAGGCGGGCGACCGAGCTCGATCGGGGACTACGGGTTCGTCTCCGACTGCCGCTCGGCCGCGCTGATCGATCGAGCGGGCTCCGTGGATTGGTGGTGCGTTCCCCGCTTCGATTCGCCGTCGGTCTTCGGCCGGCTGCTCGGCCCCGACGCAGGCCACTGGTCGCTCCACCCTTCGGCCGCCTTCGATTCCACGCGCAACTACGTTCCCGACTCGCTGGTCCTGCGAACGGTCTTCACGACAGCGGGCGGCGAGGTGACGGTCCTGGACGCGCTCGGGCTCGAGCCGGGGGCGCGAGGCCACGAGATCGGCCTTCGCAGCCCACACGTCCTGCTGCGACGCGTTGAGGGATCGAAAGGCGCCGTCGAGCTGACGACCGAGTTCACCCCCCGCATGGAGTACGGGCTGACCGTCCCCAACGTTCTTCGCTCCGAGGATGGAGTCGTCGCGCGCGGCGGGCCGGTCGCGCTGAGCCTCAGCGGCGGGATCACGCTCTCCCCGGAAGCCGGTTGTGCTCGAGGGCGCTTCACCGTCCATGCCGGCGAGCAGGTGGACTTCAGGCTGGCCTTCATGCCCTCGTCGGCGACGACGACAGAAGAGCACGAGCGGGCGACGCTCGAGGACACGATCGCCGGCTGGGAGTCGTGGGCGCAGCTGCACGACGGCTACCAGGGACGCCACCGGGACGCCGTCCGGCGCAGCTCGCTCGTCCTGCAGGGACTGACCTACCAGCCCACGGGTGCGGTGGTGGCAGCCGCGACGACCTCCCTCCCCGAGAAAGTGGGCGCCGACCTCAACTTCGACTACCGCTACGCGTGGCTGCGCGACCTCAGCCTGACGATTCGCTCCCTGTGGATCGCAGCCTGCCCCGACGAGGCGAACCGGCTCTTCCGGTGGATCGCGGACGC
>JACCRW010000084.1 GCA_013813345.1 Actinomycetota bacterium | reverse complement strand
GGGATGGGCGCGGCTGGCTTTCGCGATCGCTTGGGCGATCGGATGCTCAGACGCATCCTCCAGCGCGGCGACATACCGCAGCGCCTGTGTGGGGTCGGTGCTCTCGGAGACCGCAACGCCGACGAGGCTCATCTGCCCGGCGGTGACCGTTCCGGTCTTGTCGAGCACGATCGTGTCCACCCGGCGCGTCGACTCCAGCACCTCAGGCCCCTTGATCAGGATCCCGAGCTGCGCGCCGCGCCCGGTGCCGACAAGGAGAGCGGTGGGCGTGGCGAGACCGAGCGCGCAAGGGCAGGCGATGATCAGCACGGCGACGGCCGCCGCGAACGCGAACGAAGCACCGTTCCCGGTCCCGAGCCAGAAGGCGAGTGTCGCGACGGCGTGCGATCACGATCGGGGCGAAGATGCCGGAGATCCGATCGGCCAGTCTCTGTACCGGCGCCTTGCCCGCCTGCGCCTCGGTGACGAGCCGAGCAATCTGCGCGAGCGCGGTGTCTGCGCCGACGCTGAGCGCGCGGACGACAAGACGACCGCCCGCGTTGATCGTCGCGCCGAAGACCTCGTCGCCCGGTTGCACCTCGACCGGCACGCTCTCGCGGGTCAGAAGCGACTTGTCGACCGCGGAGCTGCCCGTCTCGACGACGCCGTCGGTGACGATCTTCTCCCCCGGCCGGACGAGGAACCGATCCCCCACCTGGAGCTCGTCGATCGGAACCCGCCGCTCGCGCTCGTCAGGGTCGAGCACGCTCACCTCCTTGGCGCCCAGCTCGAGCAGCGCGCGGAGCGGCTCCGGCCCGCCGCTTCGCGCGCACCTCGAAGTAGCGATGGGCTTCGATCTCGTCCTCAGCCGCGCCGAGTCCGCCGAGCACCTGCTCGCGATGATCGAGCCGCTCCAGTTCGACTACTGGCAGTGGCTCTCTGATCGCCCTGTTCTTCCTCGGGGCGGGCGAGACCGGGATGACGATGGACACGCTGATCTCGGTCGGCACCCTCGCCGCGTGGGGCTGGTCCGTCCACCGGGCCGCCTGGCTCAACCTCAAGCACGCGACCGCGACGATGGAACGGCCAGCCGCCCCAGAGCACAACCGGGGTCGCGAGCTGCAGCGACGAAGCGGCGTGACCGGGTCGAGCTCGCGGGGCGTCTCGGTCTCGGGACCCGCGAGGATGAAGGTGGTCACGACCGCAGCGACCTCGAGATACGCTGTCGAGGCCGCGGGCTATCACGCGACGCTCGCCCCGCAGGGATTTCGAGCGTGTTCAGGCGCTTCTCGATCCGGATCGCACAGGAGGCGCAGGTCATGCCCTTGATCGGCAGCTCGAGGCGCTCCGGGCTCGTCTTGCTCATCGCGCCACCTCCACGGTGAAGCGCGCGGTCCGGACGCGGCCTTCGTGCTTGAACTGGAGAAACAGGGCGTAGCGGCCTGGCTCGGCGAGGTCGGCGCCGAACTCGATGGCACCGGGCGCCGAGGTCTCGAGCGGGTGCACGTGGAGGTGGGCGAGATCGTCCTCGCGGATCGCAACGAGGTGGCCTGCGGCGCCCAGGTACGGCTGGAGGCCTTCGACCGGCTCGCCGCCGCGACCGATCCGGAACCGCAGCGTCGCCTCGACACCTGCCCGGAGCTCCTGCCGGCCGAGCTCGACGTCGTAGCGTCCGGCGCGGGTCGCGCCCGCGACGGACGGGAGCGGCTGCGGGACGAAGTCGCCCGGAACGAAGAGATCGCGGCCGAGGACGACCTTCTCACCCTCGACCTCGAAGTCCGCGTATGCGCGCCAGATGCCGGGGAGCGGAAGGGCCAGGTCGACGACGTATCCGTCTCCACTCCGCTTCGGATGCAGATGCCTGTAGGCGCTCAGGTCGCGGCGGACGAGGATCAGATGCAGCGGCGGCTCGCCAGGTTCCGCGTGGAGCGGCCCGATCGGCACCCCATCGCGGGCGACGATCGCGAGATCGAGGCGGACGCGGTCACCCGCCTCGAGCGTGAACGGGTCGAGTCGGGGCCGCAGGCCGTCGTCGGCGTCGGAGAGTCCGTTCGCGGTCGCGGCCGGCCAGGCCTCGCCCCCATGCGGCCGCTTGGCCGGAGCTGTCGTGGCCGGCCGGCTCTTCCACCTCGAGCCCGCTCGCCCGACCGACGAGTGCTGCGACCGCCGCCAGGACGGCGAGCAAGAGCGCGAACGCCGTCAGCCGCGCGAGCGGCGACGCCGTCCAGCCCCGCCAATTGCCGCACCCGCTCGTCACGCCGCCCCGTAGCCTGCCGCTCGAATCGCGGCTCGCACGGCGTCGTCGGACACGTCCTCTCCCCGGACGAGCACGCGCTTCGACTCGAGGTCGACCTCGACGGCCTCGACGCCGGCAACCTGTTCCACTTCCTCGGTCACTGCCGACCTGCAGTGGCCGCAGCTCATGCCCGCGACGGTGTATTCGAGTTCCTGGACGCTCACGTCGATCTCCTCAGGTTCGCTTTGGTGATACCATCCATGGGTATGGTATCGTGTGCGGGATGAACACCGAGCTCCACGGCTACTCCGCCAACAAGGACGCGCTCCTCAACCGGCTCGCCCGGATCGAGGGCCAGGTCCGGGGGATCGCGAAGATGGTCGAGGACGACCGTTACTGCATCGACGTGCTGACCCAGATCAGCGCGGTTCAGAAGGCGATCGAGGCGGTCGCGCTCGGACTCCTCGACGACCACGTCCGCCATTGCGTCGTCGGCTCGACCGGCGAGACGCAGGCCGAGCGGATGAACGAGCTGATGGCGGCCGTCGGCCGCCTCGTCAAGTCATGACGGAGCACGGCGGGCACATCGAACAGTCGCTGAACCGCGTCGCCTTCTCGGCGACCGTCCACTGCCTGACCGGCTGTGCGATCGGCGAGGTGCTCGGGATGATCATCGGCACGGCGCTCGGCTGGGGCGACTTCCAGACGATCGCGCTCGCGGTCGTGCTCGCCTTCTTCTTCGGCTACTCGCTGACAATGATCCCGCTACTCCGCAGCGGCATCGCTCTCGCGGCCGCGATCCCCGTCGCCCTCGCCGCAGACACGATCTCGATCACGATCATGGAGATCGTGGACAACGCGATCATGTTGCTCATCCCCGGCGCGATGGAGGCCGGCCTGGACAACTTCCGCTTCTGGGGCAGCCTTGCCGCCGCGCTCCTGATCGCGGGCGCCGCCGCCTATCCCGTGAATCGCCACTTGATCGAGCGCGGCCGCGGCCACGCGGTCGTGCACCAGTACCACTAGGGCTCGCGGCACCGGCCTGCTCGAGAATCCGCACGATCGCACGGAAGCCCTGCCGGCGCGCGTGGGCGAGCGGCGTCATGCCCCGGCCGTCGGTGAGGCGACGTCGACGCCGGCCGCGACGAGCCTGCGCACGACCTCGGTGTGCCGTTTGCCGCCCTCGCCGAGGATGATCGCCTCGAGGAGGGCCGTCCAGCCGAGGCGATTGACGTGGTCGAGCTCGATCGACGTCTCGAGCAGGCGGCCGATGATCGCCGCGTGGCCCCGCTCGGCCGCCCGAATCAGGCCGGTGCCGTTATAGCTGTCCGTGGCGTCGACCTCGGCGCCGTTCGCAAGCGCCAGCTCGGGCAGGCGAGCATCGTCGCCTACCTCGCTCGTCGCGATCAGATAGGCACTCTGCTCCGACTCGTCCTTCGCGTTCACGTCCGCGCCAGCCTCGACGAGCAGGCGGGCGACGTCGACGTGGTTCCCGTAGGCCGCGGCGACGAGCGCCGTTGCGCCCGTGGAATCGCGCGACTCGACCTCCGCGCCACGCCCGAGCAAAGCGCGCACCTGTGTCCCGTCCCCCGCGCGCGCCGCCTCGAGCAACTGCGGGCCGAGGTCGGCGGCCGGCTCGGAGTCGCCGCCGCAGGAGCCGAGCGAGCACGCCGAGCAGCGAAGCGAGCAGCAACCGCCGTCGCACCCTCACGGGCGGAGCAGCTTCTCGAGCTCCGCCGCGGTCGGGAGTGACGGTTGCGCCCCGTGGCGCGAAGCCGTCAGCGCGCCGGCGACGCAGGCACGGCGCAGGGCGTCCTCGCGATCTTCTCCGCGGAGCAGAGAGACGAGCAGAGCGGCGCAGAAGGCATCGCCGGCGGCGGTTCCGTCGACCGCGTCGACCTTCGGCGGCGACGCGCGCGCGACCTCGCTTCCGCGCTCGAGCAGGACTGCTCCCTCGGCACCCAGCGTCAGCGCCGCCAGCTTCGGCTCCTCCGGGAGCGCGTCGAGCTCGAAGCGGTTGACGACAACGAGATCGGCACGGCGGATCAGCTCCACCGGAACGGGCAACGCGGGCGCCGCGTTCAGGCAGAAGAACGGCGCCTGCTCGGCGGCTGCGGCGACAACATCGAGCGGGATCTCGAGCTGACAGAGGACGGCATCGGCGTCGCCGATCCGCAGGTCCGACGGCGCCAGCCGCCCATTCGCCCCGGGCGCGACCACGATCACGTTCTCGCCCTCGTCGTCAACGAGGATCAAGGCGACGCCGCTCTCGCGGTCGTCGACGTGGACGCCGGAGACGTCGATGCCCTCGGCCGCGAGCGAGCGGAGCACGAGGTCGTCCGTGCCCACCCGCCCGACGAAGCGGACGGCGGCGCCGAGCCGGGCCGCGGCAACGGCCTGGTTCGCCCCCTTACCGCCGGGAATCCGCGAGAAAGCTGCGCCGCCGATCGTCTCGCCGGGCGCAGGCAGGCGTGAGCAGCGGGCGACGAGATCGACGTTCGCCGAGCCGACGACGGTGATCCGTGGCGCGCTCACACGCCGATTCTTGCCGGTGGCAAGCGACAGCGCGTCGCGATGTGACCCACGATCAGGTTGAGGCGATGACGCTGGGGACGCGCGTCGCAGTGATGTGCGACGGGACGGTGCAGCCGGTCGGCAGCCCTCAGAGGCTCCTACCGCGAGCCTGCGGAGCGGGGTGAGCGCGTGGGCGCGCGCGCCGCAACAGCCTGAAGGAGCTCGCGCGGCAAGGCGTGCCATTTTCTTGGCAGCCGGCTGGGGCGCTGCAATCGTGCCGGGAAGCAGCGGAAGGAGTCGGCTCGGTGCACGACGCTGAGCTCAGGATCGTTGCTGCGGCCAGATCGTCGACGCGAGACGCGGCGCTCGCCCGCGAGTCTCGTGAGATTGCGGCAGAGGCTAGGCGCCTTGCCTACCACACTCGGAGCCGCGCGCTCGAGTCCCTCCCCGGCATGGCCCGCGACCGAGCCGCGTTGCTCGAGATCTCTGCCCGCGCTGCCGCGCTCGCGAGCTCGCTCGAGGAGCTCAGCCCTCCTTCGCGTCGGGCGTCGCTCAGCGCTCGAATTGATTCGCGCGCATCGTCTCTCGGCGGCCTCGGCTGCACAGGTTCTGGCAACGTTGAACACGGCTCAGGCCGACGCCTTCATCGCCTGCTGGGATGCGAAGTTCGCCTACTGGACCGAGCGGCCGGTGACCGCGATCCGGCGCGAGCTCGATCCCGGGTGGCTCCCCTACATCACGACGCCGCCGTTCCCGTCCTATGTCTCGGGTCACGCCACCACCTCAGGCGCAGCCTCCGAGGTGCTCGCTTGGTTCTTCCCCGCGGAGGCGTCGCGGCTCCGTGCGGCGGTCGAGGAAGCCGCCGTCTCGCGCCTCTACGGAGGAATCCACTTCCGCAGCGACAACGAGGCCGGCCTCGAGCTCGGGCGGAAGATCGGCCAGGTGGCGCTCCGCCGTCAGCAGTAGAGCGCCCTGGCTCGACGTTTGGGCGTGTCGTTTTGCGGCTACGGTGTTCGAACTCGTTCTTCGTTCCGTCGGTCGCCCGCTCTTTCCGCGTTTCGAACCCTACGAGCAGGCCGACTGACGGTCAGACCGGCCCTAGACCCCGGCTGCAAGGAGAACGACCATGACGCGCACGCACAAGCTGATCAACCTGGCGGGAATCGTCCTGCCCTTCGTCGGCCTCATCGCCGCGATCGTCCTCCTCTGGGATCGGATGGTCGGCCCGACCGAGCTCGCGATCCTCGCGGTCGGCTACGTGCTGACGGGCGTCGGGATCACCGTTGGCTACCACCGCCTCTTCACCCACCGCTCGTTCGAGACCTATCGCCCGGTGCGCTACACCTTCGCCGTGCTCGGCCAGATGGCGGTCGAGGGCGACGTCGTCGCCTGGGTCTCCGACCATCGCAAGCATCACCAGTTCTCAGATCAGGAGGGCGACCCGCACAGCCCGCACGCGGGCTTCGGCGGCGGCGTCGCCGAGGCACTGAAGGGGCTCTGGCATGCGCACACGGGCTGGCTCTTCTCGGAGTCGGGGCGCGCCGACCAGGCGCGCTACGCGAAGGACCTCCTCCGCGACGGCGGCCTGCGCGTGATCGCCAAGCTCTTCCTGCCGCTCGTCCTCCTCTCGCTGCTCGTGCCGGCCCTCGTCGGCTGGGCGCTGATCGGCGGCTGGTACGGCTTCCTCGCCGGGCTCTTCTGGGGCGGCGCCGTCCGGATCTTCCTGCTCCACCACGTCACGTTCTCGATCAACTCGATCTGCCACTTCTGGGGCCGCCGCCGCTTCGCCTCGCGCGACGAGTCGCGCAACGTCTGGTGGCTCTCCTGGCTCTCGTTCGGCGAGTCCTGGCACAACAATCACCATGCCTTCCCAACCTCGGCGTTCCACGGGCTGCGGAAGCTCGAGCTCGACCCCGGCGGCTGGGTGATCTGGACGCTCGAGAAGCTCGGGCTCGCGTGGGGGGTCGTCCGGATCCCGGTCGACAAGCAGGCCGGGAAGCTCGCGACCGGAGGCTAGACCGTCAGACGCTCGAGTCGCCGCTGCTGGCGCGCGACAGGCTCGCGCCGAGCCGGGATCAGGAGCCGGGCGGCCGCCCAGCCGGCGAGCACGACAGCGCCGCCAGCGACCGCGTCGAGCAGGAAGTGGTTCCCGGTCGCGACGATGATGAAGAGCATCACGGCCGGATAGACCGCGCCGGCAAGCCGGAGCGCACGGCGGCGCGCCAGCCAGGCGATCGCGCCGCCGACGAGCAGGGCATAGCCGAAGTGCAGGCTCGGCACGGCCGCAATCGGGTTGTAGAAGCTCCCGAGCACGTCCGAGCTCAGGTTGAGACCCGCGCGCTCGCTGACCGTGTCCGCGAAGCCGAGCCCGGCGAGCCGCGGCGGTGCGGCCGGATAGACGACGTAGCCTACGAGCGCAAGTGCGGTCGAGACGACGAGCGTCGTCCGCACGAGCGGGAAGCGCTCGCGATGGGCGCGATAGACCCAGACGAGAACGGCCGGGGTGAGCAGGAGATGGAGCGCGAGATAGGCGATCCCGAGGAGGCCGGCGAGGCCGGGCACGCCGAGAGCCCAGTCCTGAATGCCGCGCTCGACGAAGACCTGAAGGCGCTGCTCGGCCGCAACGATCGCCTCCGTGTTCCGCTGCGCGGCCTCGAAGTCGAGCTCGCCGAAGCCGCGGATCAACTGGTAGAGGCCATAGAGCCCGAAGAGAGCTGCGACCTCCACCGCGCCACGATGCGGCGAAGCGAGCGCGCCCCGGACGGGGAGGCCGGCGCGGCGCACGGGCTGCAGGTGACTGGGGTGGAGGTCGCGCTTCATGACTCCAAGCTACGCCTCCCGCGCAGCCGTGTTGGTACGGCTATCCCGACCTTTCCGTGCGGCGGACGCGAGCCGCTGAGCTTTGCGACAACATGATCATTGGACTCCGGCGTGAAGCGCAACTCATCGCTCACGCGACCCGTGCCGGGTGGTTCTCACGTCCGCCTCATGTGGTCGCCGTAGCGTGGTCATGGACTCTTCGAACCCACGGAGGTACCCCATGAGACTCATCGTGCCCTCATTCCTGACCGTGTCGGCTGTCCTGCTCTCGGCGGCGGCCGTAGCTGCGGGATCGCGGCCCGGAGCCGTCGTCCCGCTGAAGGACGCAAAGCTCAACATCGAGCACAATGCGACGGACGAGGACACCGGGTTCCAGGGGTTCGTCGACAGCGAGGGTTGGCGGCGGCTCGACGTGCGAGGCCCTGCCGGTCAGGTGCTGACGCTCGAGGCCCGCGGGACGCTCGCCAAGCTGGGGCTGACCGAGCTCTTCTTCGAGTCCGTCGAGCCCGAGAACGCCGACGTGCCGATCGCCACGATGCTCGCGAAGCTCCCGAGGGCAAGTACACGATCTCGGGTCCGACCCAGGAGAACGGCAAGAGCACGGGTAACACGTCGGGCGCCGCTTGGCTCACGCACGACATCCCGGCCGGCCCGACGCTCGTCGCTCCCGCGGAGGGCGCGACGGTGCCGGTGCGCGGTGTGGTCGCCCGCTGGAAGCC
>JACCRW010000078.1 GCA_013813345.1 Actinomycetota bacterium | reverse complement strand
CGCACTCGCTCGGGATGGCCGCGCGTGCGGCGCTGCGTCTCCGCGCGCCCCGCGAGCGCGTCGTCCACGTCTACTTCCACGACACCGACCTGCTCGACCGGCGCCGCGCCGTCGCTCTCCGCTTCGCCCTCGAGGTGCTCGGCCGGCGCACGACGGTGACCGACCTCGACGAGCTGGCGCGGCTAGCGGACGGGAATGTGCCGGTCCAGGATCTCGTTGTAGCGCTCCGCCAGGACGCGCCAGTCGAGTGAGCGCCCATACGCGCCCGCGGTTTCGGCGAGCGCGCGCCGAGCCGCCTCGTCCTCCGCCAGCCGGACGACGGCGTCGACGAACTCCCGCCCGGTCTCGACGAGCAGCCCTGCGGAGGCCACGCGCACGACCTGCGTCACGTCGTAGTCGTAGGCGACCGTCGGCACGCCCGCGCCCATGTACTCGGCGATCTTGACCGACTGGATCCCCTGATCCTTCGTGCGCGGATAGAGCCCGACGTCGAAGTTCGCGACATGCGCGAGGAGCTGGTCGCGCGGGACCCGTCCGAAGACGACGACCCCGCCTAGCGCACTGGCTTGCTCCTCGATCACGCTGCTTGCGCCGCCGAGCAGCCAGAGCCTCGCTCGCGGGACACGAGCGCGGATCTCGCTCCAGAGCTCCAGCAGGTGCTCGACGTTGTAGAGCGGGTTCTCGCCGCCGCGGTCGCCGGCGGCGAGGAGCCACGCCGCCATGTAGCCGACGACGAAGTCTCCCGGCTCGCGACGGCGGCGCGCGACGGCCTCGACGTCCTCGGGCCGGAACGAGGAGAAGTCGACGCCCTGCGGGATCACGTAGTGCGGCTTCTCGACCCCGAGCGCCTCGAATGCTCGCGCCGCCCGCTCCTCCGTCACGACGTAGGCCTGCACCTGCGGGCTGCCGAGCTGCGCCGCGTCGCGCTCGGTGAAACGAGGGTCGTCCACGTCGGAGACAACCGGGCCGCGAAAGTGCGGGATCTGCTCGTTGTCGGTCGTGAAGAGGCCCAGGTAGCGACGCGCTCCGAGACGGACGAGTTGCGGCTCGAGGCGCGGTCGGAGCGGCCGCAGCAGGACTCGGTATTGCAAGCCTCGGAGAGCGCGCCGGTCCGACAGCATCGCGAGGTAGGCGTCGACCCGGTCGAGTCGCGGCAGCAGCTCCGCGTAGCGCGGGTTGTTGTGCCCGCGGAACCAGTGGCTGAGGAAGAAGATCCGGTCGCGGGGGACGTCGCGACCCGCGACGAGCGCGCGAAAGCTCCGTCTGCGCATGCTCACGGGAGCCAACCCTAGTCGCGGCGCGGAAACCGGCCGCCGTTCGCCGTACAATGGCCTGTCGTGGCGCTCGAGCCCCTCTCGCCGTCGCACCAGCGCGGCGGCCTACCCCCGGTCGAGCAATCGGATCCGCCCGCCGACGTCCGCTCCGGACGACCCTACGCGCTCCTCGCCGCTCCGCTTCGCACCCTCGGCAGGAGGCTGCTCAGCCTCGCCACCCTCGCGACGCTCGACATCGCCGGGCTCGCGCTAGGGATCTACGCGGCGCTCGTCCTCCGCGAGCTCGTCTACGGCAACTCGGAGATCCTCTGGGGCCTTCTCTGGAAGGGGCCTTCGACCTGGCTTCCCTTCCTCGCGCCGATCACAGTGCTCGTCTTCTGGCAGTCCGGCCTCTACGCCGCGCGCGAGCGCCGCGCCGGCCCCGGCACCGTCGTCTCCTCGCTCGTCCTGATCGCGCTCGTCGTGCTCGCTTTCGGGATCGGAACCGACTACGACTTCACGACCTCTGGCTTGATCCCCGTGGCGACCGCGCTCAGCGCGATCACGATCGGGCTCTTCCGCGCCGCCTACGCGTCGGCGACGGCGGAGCTCCTGCGCGTCTCGGGCGTGCGCAGGCGCGTGATCCTCGTCGGTCACGGCGAGGCGCTGACGGCGCTGCACCGAACCCTCGGAAGCGGCCGAGGCAACATCGACTACGAGTTCGTCGGTGCGATCGCACACGCGGGCGAGCCGGGCCTGCGCGTGCTCGGCGAGCTGGCCGAGCTTTCGGAGATCCTCTCGCGAGAGCGGGCGGACGAGCTGATCCTCGCCGAGGAGGATCTCGACGAGGAGCGCGTCCTGGCGATCGTCGAGGCCGCGCACAGCCGCGGCGTCCGCGTTCGGCTCGCGCCGAAGACGACCGAGCTGCTCGTGCAGCGCGGCGAGTACGTGCCCGGCGAGGGCGCGCCGCTCTTCGAGCTGCGCCCGCCCGTGCTCGCCGGCGCCGACTGGATCGTCAAGCGCACCTTCGACACCGTCGTGAGCCTGTTGGTCGTCACCGTCGGACTGCCGTTCTGGCTGCTCGTCGCAGCCGCGATCAAGCTCGACTCGCGAGGCCCCGTCTTCTACCTCGATCGGCGTGTTGGCGTCGGCGAGCACGAGTTCCCGATGTTCAAGTTCCGGACGATGGTGCAGGGCGCCGACCGGCAGCAATCGAGACTCGAGGCGCAGAACGAGGCCGAAGGAGCCCTCTTCAAGATCCGCGACGATCCTCGAGTAACACGCGTCGGCGCGGTGCTGCGCCGGCTCTCGCTCGACGAGCTGCCGCAGGTCCTGAACGTGCTCCGCGGCGAGATGAGCCTCGTCGGCCCGAGGCCGCTGCCGCTGCGCGACTACGACAAGCTCGCGAACTGGCACCGCAAGCGCTATCTCGTCCTGCCCGGGATCACGGGTCTCTGGCAGATCTCGGGCCGCTCCAACCTCTCGTTCGACGACCTCGTCCGGCTCGACTTCTACTACCTCGAGAACTGGTCGATCTGGCTCGACATCTCGATCCTCGTCAAGACGATCCCGGCGGTGCTGGGGGCGAGGGGCGCTTACTGACGTCCCGCAGGGACGTGTCCGGGGTCAAAGCCCGGACACGTCCCTCGTAGCCGTTCGATCAGGTCACGAGCAGGCGTTTCCGCGCTCGAGCCGTCCCTTCGGGACACGGTCGGGCTTTGACCCTGGACGTGGCTCGAAGGGACAGGCTTACCGATCCTTCATCCCCGCTCCCTAGACTCAGGCGTGTGAAGGCGCCGAAGATTCTCGCCGTCGCGTCCGCGGTCGACCTCGACTTCCGCTACGGCTGCACGCCCGCGTGGTGGCAGCTTTGGAAGGGGCTCTACGAGGTCGGCGTCGACCTGATCGTGACGCCTTACCGCGGCCGCCCCGTCGAGTCGCCTT
>JACCRW010000072.1 GCA_013813345.1 Actinomycetota bacterium | reverse complement strand
GGTCGAGCGCGTCCTCGCTCGCGACGAGAACGGCGACGCCGTGCCCCCGCCGACCGGCGCGGCCCCACTGCTGGCGTAGCGAGGAGACCGTGCCGGGGAACGCGACCGAGATCGCGCAGTCGAGCGCCCCGATGTCGATCCCGAGCTCGAGCGCGTCGGTCGCGGTCACCCCGAGCAGCTCGCCGGCCATCAACCGTCCCTCGATCTCACGCCGCTGCGCGGGCGTGTAGCCGGCGCGGTAGGGCGCGAGCCGCTTCGCCGTGGCGCCGTCCACGCGCTCGACCGTGAAGCGATGGATCAGCTCGACCGCCTTGCGGCTCTTCGCGAAGCAGATCGTCCGGAGCCCGCCCTGGGTGAAACCGGCAAGGAGGCGTGAAGCCTCGCCGAGCGAGCTCGCACGCAATCCGAGCTCGGGATCCGTGAGGGGCGGGTTCCAGAGCGCGATCGTTCGCTCCGCCCTCGGAGCGGCATCCCCCTCGATCACCGTGGCCGGCTCCCCGAGCAGCGACGCCGCCAGCGCGCCCGGGTTCGCGATCGTCGCCGACGCGAGGACGACCTGCGGCTCGGCGCCGTAGGCCCGCGCGAGCCGCCGCAGCCGCCGCAGCACGTTCGCGACGTGCGAGCCGAAAACGCCGCGATAGACGTGCGCCTCGTCGACAACGACGAAACGCAGATTCGAGAGCACGTCGCCCCAGCGATCGTGCCGCGGCAGGATCCCGACGTGGAGCATGTCCGGGTTCGTGAGCAGGACGTTCGCCCACTTGCGGATCTGCCAGCGCTTCTCGGTCTCCGTGTCGCCGTCGTAGATCGCCGGCTTCACGCCCTTCAGCCCGAATGCTTGCAGCGCCCGCGCCTGATCCTGCGCGAGCGCCTTCGTGGGGTAGAGGTAGAGCGCGCGGCTCTTCGGTTCCCGCGCGAGCAGGTCGAGCACCGGCAGGTTGAACGCGAGGCTCTTGCCGCTCGCGGTGCCGGTCGTGACGATCAGGTTCCCGCCGGCGCGCGCCGCCTCCCACGCCTCGGCCTGGTGGCGCCAAAGGGCGGTGATCCCAAGCCGGACGAGCGCCGAGGCAACGCGCGGATCGAGGTCGTCCGGAAACGGCTCCGGGCGGCCTGCTCGCGCCGGCTCGCTGCCGAGGTAGGCGAGCTCCTCGCCTTCGAGGATCCCCAGCCAGGCTGATTCGGCTACCGGCGCCAACGCAGCGCCAGCGTGTAGGGGTACTCGCGATCGCCGGGCTCCTCGATCCGGTCGAGCCGGAAACCCGCATCCACGAAAGTCTGGAGAAAGAGCGCGAGGGGAAGATGCGTGGCGCCTACCCGCGCCCGGATCCCGTCAGGATCGTGGGCCTTGTCGTAGCGGCCGGTGATCCGATAGTCGCGTTCGAGTTCGGGCAGCCCCTCGCCTGCTACGAAGCGCGAATGCGGCCCCACGAAGCACGGATGGGCGCCGAGATAGACGAACGGCGCTCCCGGCCGGAGCACACGGGCGATCTCACCCGCCTGGGCCGAGAAGTCGTCCACATCCGTGTGCGTCCACATCGAAACGGCCGCGTCGAAGCTCGCGTCCTCGAGTGGAAGCGCCTCCGCACTGCCGGTACGAACGTCGACACCGCGCGCCCGGGCAAGGCGCAGCTGATCCTCCGAGTTGTCGATCCCGGTAACCGACCAACCGAGCTCCGTGAACGCGACCGCATGTGAGCCGCCGCCGCAACCTACGTCAACGAGAGCACCGGGGCCGGGTCCCAGCAGGCCGATCACCGTCTTTCTATCCCCGCGGCCGAGTTCTGACGTCGCGAACTCGTCGTACCACTCCGCGTGTCCGTCGTAGCGCGCCTTGCTCATCCGCCGCCGCCAAGCCAGTCGGCCCAGGCTCGCTCGAAGTGGGAGCGCGGGCGGGCGCCGATCACCTCCGACCGCGGTTCACCTCCCTCGAAGAGGATCACGGTCGGGAGCGAGAGGACGCCGTAGCGCGACGGGACGCCGAGGTGCTCGTCGATGTTCAGCCCCACCAGCCCGAGCCCGTGCTTGGCGGCGAGCGCCTCCAGGATCGGCTCGAGCGCCTTGCAGGGCTTGCACCAGGGCGCCCAGAAGTCGACGATCACCTGGCCCGCGGCGGTGAGCACATCTTCGGCGAAGCTCGCGTCCGTCGCCTGTCTCACAGCCGACCTCGGAGTGACGCGAGCCGCAACGCCGGCACCTTCCAGATCGCCTCGGCGACGATGCCCTGCGTCATCTTGGAGCCGCCGACCTCGCGGTCGGAGAAGACGATCGGGATCTCGACGACCCGGAAGCCGGCGCGACGGACGCGGAAGGTCGTCT
>JACCRW010000043.1 GCA_013813345.1 Actinomycetota bacterium | reverse complement strand
GCGTCCTTGTGCACCTTGAACGTGTACTTGCGATCGGTGATGAGGCTGTAGCTCTTCTCCGAGACGACCGGAGCGAGCAGAACCTCGTTGGGATGGAGGCTCACGTCGCTCTCCCCTGGACGAGCGGGAGCGCGCCTTCGGTGATCAGCAGAGAGCGAGCCCAGACGACCGAGGCGACCTCGAGCTCGGATGGAACCGTGATCAGCGTCTTCGGGAGGTTGCGGAACGACTTGATCAACGTCTCCTCCTCCTCGGTGACGACGATGAGGAGCGGCGCGTCCTTGCCCCAGTCCTCGACGAGCGCCTTCGCCTGCTTCGTCGACGGCGCGTCGAAGGCGTCGGCGGCCAGGAGACCAAGCGTTCCGTTCGTGACGTGGCTCGAGAGCGCGCCGCGGAGCGCCGCGCGTCGGGCCTTCCGGTTCACCTTCTGGTCGAAGACCCGGCCGACGGCGAAGGTGACGCCGCCGCCTGTGAACTGGGGAGCCCGAATCGTGCCGGCGCGGGCGCGACCGGTGCCCTTCTGACGCCACGGCTTCGCGCGGCCGCCGGAGACGAGGCCGCGGGTCTTGACCCCGCGGGTGCCGGCGCGACGGGCGTTCAGCTCGGCGCGCACGGTCTCGTGGACGACGTGCGGCTTCAGCTCGGCGCCGAAGATGTCGGCCTCGAGAGAGACGTCCTTCGTCGCCGAGCCGCCGAGAACCTGGACATTGATCTCGGCCATGGCTAGTGATCCTCCCGGTGACGACTTCGCGCCTCTGGCGCGCTAGCCGCAAGCAGTGCAAGGACGCAGGGAGCGTGCGGGCTGGTTAGCCCGGACGCGACTGAGGACGCCGCAATGCGCCGCGGATCGCGCGTCAAAGGTGCCCTAGTTGTTGCCGGGAGGATCACTTGGCCTCCCTGATCTCTACGATCCCGCTCTTCGGGCCTGGAATCGAGCCCTTGACGAGGAGGAGGTTCTGCTCGGCATCGACGCCGTGGATCACGAGCCCGGGCTGGGTGATCCGCTTGCCGCCCATCCGGCCTGCCATCTTCTGGCCCTTGAAGACGCGCGCGGGCGTCGCCGAGGCGCCGATCGAACCGGGCTTGCGAACGTTGTGCGAGCCGTGGGAGACAGGGCCGCGGGCGAAGTTGTGGCGCTTGATCGTGCCCTGGAAGCCCTTGCCGATCGAGATCCCGGCGATCTTGACCGCCTCGCCGGGCTCGAAGGCCTCGACGGTGACGGTCTCGCCGACCTGGAGCTCGCTCTGGCCGCGGAGCTCGACGAGATGCCGATGCGCAGTGGCACCCGCCTTCGCGAGGTGTCCGAGCTCCGGCTTCGAGAGCTTCCGCTCGACCACGGCCTCGTAGGCGATCTGAACCGCCTCGTAGCCGTCGATCTCCATCGTCTTCACCTGGACGACCGGACAGGGCCCGGCCTGGATCACGGTGACAGGGGTGACCTGCCCGCTCTCCGGGTCGAAGACCTGGGTCATACCGATTTTTCTGCCGAGAATTCCTTTCATGAACTACGAATCCCACCGAGCAGAAAATCGGTTAGACAATCGTCTATGACGAAAATGCGAAGCATTTTCGTCATAGCTTGATCTCGATATCGACACCTGCAGGGAGGTCGAGGCGCATCAGCGAGTCGACGGTCTTCGGCGTGGGGCTGTGGATGTCGATCAGCCTCTTGTGCGTGCGCACCTCGAAGTGCTCGCGCGAGTCCTTGTCCTTGAAGGGACTGCGGATCACGCAGTAGACGTTCTTCTCGGTTGGCAGGGGCACGGGGCCGGTGATCGTCGCACCGGTGCGCTGAGCCGTCTCCACGATCTGCGAGGCGGAGCGGTCGAGCTGCTGGTGGTCGTAGCCCTTGAGCCGGATCCGGATCTTCTGTTGCGCCACGAGTTCCTGTTCCCTTCGTTACTTCGTGAGCTCTATTTGGTGATCTGGGTGACGACGCCGGCACCGACTGTGCGACCGCCCTCGCGAACCGCGAAGCGAAGGCCGTCGACCATGGCGATCGGCGCGATGAGCTGCACCGTCATCTGGGTGTTGTCGCCCGGCATGACCATCTCCTGGCCGTCCGGAAGCGTGATCTCGCCCGTCACGTCCGTCGTGCGGAAATAGAACTGCGGGCGGTACTTGGAGAAGAACGGCGTGTGGCGGCCGCCCTCGTCCTTCGAGAGCACGTAGATCTCCGCGTTGAAGTCCGTGTGCGGGGTGATCGAGCCCGGCTTCGCGAGCACCTGGCCGCGCTCGATCTCCTCGCGCTTGATCCCGCGGAGGAGTGCGCCGGCGTTGTCGCCCGCCTGGGCCGCGTCGAGGGTCTTCTGGAACATCTCGACCCCCGTGACGACGGTCTTCTCGACCTTCTCGTGGATGCCGACGATCTCGACCTCGTCGCCAATCTTGATCTGGCCCTGCTCGACCCGGCCGGTGACGACAGTGCCGCGGCCCGTGATCGTGAACACGTCCTCGATCGGCATCAGGAACGGCTTGTCGATCTCACGCGTCGGCTCCGGGATGTAGGAGTCGACCGCCTCCATCAGCTCCAGGATCTTCGGCGTCCACTCGGCGTCGCCCTCGAGCGCCTTCAGCGCCGAGACGTGCACGATCGGGATGTCGTCGCCCGGGA
>JACCRW010000035.1 GCA_013813345.1 Actinomycetota bacterium | reverse complement strand
GTGTCGTAGATCGTTGCCTCTTCCCCTGAGGGCAGATGGACGGTCCACGTTCCCTCGGGCGAGGAGCTGGCGATCTTCGACGCCGCCGAGCGCTACCTCGCCGAGGGGACACCACTGGTGGTCCTCGCTGGCAAGGAATACGGCTCGGGCTCGTCGCGCGACTGGGCTGCGAAGGGGCCGAATCTGCTCGGCGTACGTGCGGCGATCGCCGAGAGCTACGAGCGGATCCACCGCTCGAACCTGCTGATGATGGGAATCCTGCCGCTGCAGTTCCGCGACGGCGAGACTCCTGAGAGCCTCGGCCTGACCGGCCGCGAGAGCTTCTCGATCGAGGGCGTCGAGAACGGCGAGGCTCGCGAGGTAACGGTTCGCGCCGACGCGACGACCTTCACCGCCCGCGTTCGGCTCGACACCCCCCGCGAGCGCGACTACCTCCGCCACGGCGGGATCCTCCCGTACGTGCTGCGGCGGCTGCTCGCGAGCTAGCGCTTCGCGGCTTCTTCCGCGATCTTCGCCTTGTGGTAGGCGATCCGCTCCTCGAGCATGCGCTTCATCTCGGCGTCCCGGCGCCAGAACTCGGCGTCAAGCTTCGTCTTCTTCCTCTTCATCGTCCGCTCCCAGGTACTCCAGAATGATGTCTGCTTTGAGGTGGAGCCGCATCAGCGAGGTCATGATCGCCATGACGTCTTCCCGATCGACACTCACAGCTACATGGTGCCGCGCCGACCCGCGGCCCGCAAGATGACCGATTCGGACCTGCCCCTCCTTGTCGTCGTCACCGGCCCACCTGCCGCCGGCAAGACGACGATCGCGACGGCGCTCGCCGCCGAGCTCGGTCTGCCGCTGATCGCGAAGGACCCGCTCAAGGAGACGCTGCACGACTCGCTCGGAGGCGAAGGCCGCGAATGGTCGCGACAGCTCGGAGTCGCCACGTTCGAGCTCGTCTTCCACGTGCTCGACGAGCTGCTTCGCAACCGCTGTTCTGTCGTCACCGAGGGAAACTTCGGCCGAGCAGAGCCGTTTCGCGCCCTACCGCCTGCGCGCATCCTCCAACTGCACGTGTCGGCGCGGCAGGAGAGCATCCGTGAACGCTTCACAACGCGACCCGCACGACATGCTGTCCACTACGACGCCGAGACCGTGAACGAGCTGACCGACGAGGCCCACGCAGGACAGTGGACCCCACTCGCCCTCGAAGGCGAGCTGATCGAGATCGACACGACGACGTTTCCGGACGTCGCCGAACTGACCGCGCGGCTCGCGAAACGGCTGATGATGCGCCGCAGCGGCCGGCCGGCGGAGCCGGGGTTCCCCCGGCGGGAGCCGCGCTGAGCAACCGAGCGGTCACTGCGGCGAAGGAGGGGGCTCCTGGGGGAACCATGGGTTCCCCCAGGTCCCACGCGTGGGGGATCGAACCGGTCCCGGAGCGGCTCCGCGTGCTCGGCTTCCTCGACCTCTCCCTGCTCTGGGGGAACCTCGGCGTCTCGCTGCTCGTCCTCGTCGCCGGCACCTACCTCGTGCCGGCGCTCTCGCTGCCGCAGGCGTTTCTCGCGATCCTGATCGGCAGCCTGATCGGGAACGCGATGCTCGCCGTCGCCGGCCTGATCGGCGCCGACGGACGAGTGCCCGCGATTGTGCTCCTGCGAGCGCCGCTCGGGCAGCGCGGCTCCTGGGGGCCAACCGTCCTGAACGGCGCGCAGTGTGTCGGCTGGTCGATCTTCGAGCTCTTGATCATCGCGACGGCCGCCGCCGCGCTCTCCGACGAGCTCTTCGGCTTCCGAGCGCAGTGGCTGTGGACGCTCGTCTTCGGCGGGGTCGCGCTCGCGCTCGCGCTGCTCGGGCCGGTCGACCTCGTGCGCAAGCTCGTGCGCAGGTTCGCCGTCTGGGCCGTGCTCGCCTCGCTCGTCTACCTGACCTACTGGGGGCTCGACGGCGCCGCGCTCGGCGGGCTCTGGGATCGGTCCGGTGAGGGCGGCTTCTCGGTGCTCGAGGGCGTCGATCTCGTCGTCTCGATTACCGTCTCGTGGATCCCGCTTGCCGCCGACTACACGCGCTTCAGTCGTGACCGGCGGAGCGCCTTCTGGGGCACGGGGCTCGGCTACCTCACGACGAGCATCTGGCTCTGGGGGCTCGGGGCTGTCCTCTTCTTCTCGCGCGACCTCACCGACGTGACCGCGCTTCCCGCCGCGATCGCCGCCGGCGGTCTCGCCGCGACGCTTGCACTCCTCGCCGTCACGGTGGACGAGACGGACGAGGCCTTCGCGAACGTCTATTCGGCGGCAGTCACGGCCCAGAACGTCGTCCCGCGGGTACCGCAGCGAGCGCTGATCGTCGCGGTCGCGGCGCTGGCGACTCTGGGCGCGCTGACGATCGACCTGCTCGCCTACGAGACGTTCCTGCTCCTGCTCGGCTCCATCTTCGTGCCGCTCTTCGGCGTCCTCCTCGCCGACTGGCTCGTCGCCGGCAGGCACTACCGGGAAGAGGACATCTTCGGCGGCCCTCGGGTTCGAGCCGGGATGATCGCCGCGTGGGCAGCCGGCTTTGCGCTCTACCAGTGGTTGAATCCCGTCGGGCCGAGCTGGTGGACGAGCGCGGTCGAGCGACTCGGGCCGCCCGACCTCGGGATCGGCGCCACAATTCCGAGCTTCGCGCTGGCGCTCGCGCTCGGCGCGGCGGTCGCGCGGCTCTCGCAGCGCCGGCTCTGACCTAGGATCGGAGGATGCGCGGTCTGGCGGTGATCGGCAACCTCACGCGCGACACCGTCGACGGCGGCGCTCCTCGCGTCGGAGGCGCGCCCTACCACGCAGCCCGCGCGCTGCGACTTCTCGGCGGGCGGGCCCGCATCGTCGCGCGCTGCGCCGAGGCCGACCGGCGGGCGCTGCTCCCGCCGCTC
>JACCRW010000026.1 GCA_013813345.1 Actinomycetota bacterium | reverse complement strand
ATCGCGACCATCTCGCCACCGAGCCCCTCCTCAACAGGACCGAAGCGGCGGAGCTCGCGCCTGATCTGACCGTCGAGGCGATCCATCAGCCCGCGCTCACGGCGCCGGGCGTCACCTCGAGCAGCTGCGCCGGTTCGAGGGGGAGGGCGTCGGCGCCGGTCGCGGTGACGATCGCCTGGCCGACGGCGCCGATTCGCTCGGCCAGCGTGCGGCGACGCAGTGCGTCGAGCTCCGAGAGGACGTCGTCGAGCAGCACGAGCGGAAAGACGCCGCGCAGCTCGGCCAGCACCTCCGCTTCGGCGAGCAGGAGGGAGAGGACGGCGAGCCTCTGCTCCCCCTGTGAGCCGAAGCTGCGCAGCTCGCGAGGGCCTGAGGTCACGGTGACGTCGTCGAGGTGAGGCCCGGCGCCGGTCGTGCCTCGCTCGAGATCGCGCTCGAGGCGGGCGTCGAGCTCCGCGACGGTGGGCGGCACGCCCGTATAACCGAGGGCTGCTTCGGCGAGACCGAGCTCGTCCGCTCGCTCGGCGAAGACGGGGCCGAGCAGTCCGAGCGTCTCGAGACGCGCGGCGACGAGCGCGGCGCCGAGCGCTGCGACCTGGTGCGTCCAGGGCTCGACCGCCTCCCGGCCGCTGAGCCCGCCTCCGGCTCTCCTCAGGGCCGCATTGCGCTGTCCAACCGCGGCCGCGTACTCGAGCGGGAGCGCAGCTCGCGCCGGCAGTACGCGCGCCAGCGAGCGGTCGAAGTAGGCGCGCCGGGCAGCGGGACCGCCTTTGACGACGACGAGTCGGTCGGGCGTGAAGACGAGGGTCGCGACCTCGCTGCGGAGCTGCTCGACCGAGCGGAGCGCGGCGCCGTTCAGCTTTGCGCGCTTGCCCTGCTGTGCGTGCACCGTCAACTCGAGCAGGAGGGGCCTGCCGGCCCGGTCGCCGCCGAGCGCGATCCTCGCCCCCTCGCAGCCCAGCCGGACGAGCTGCGCGTCGACCCTCGTCCTCGGTGAGAACCCCTGGGTGCCGACGTGCAGCGACTCGAGCAGATTCGTCTTGCCGGCCCCGTTCGCGCCGGTGACGAGCACGATCCCCGGCTCCAGCTCGAGCTCGAGCCGGGGATAGGAGCGGAAGTCGCGCAGCGAAACCGTGGAGACGATCAGGGTCGGCCGGTCGGGTCCCAGGCGATTAGATCAGCGTGCAACCTCAACCCGCCAGCCGGATCGGCATGATCAGGTAGGTGAAGTCGCCGGCCGGGTCGACGAGGATCGCCGGTCTGAGCGGGTTGATCAGCTTCACCTGGACGTCGTCGCCCACGATCGAGTCGACCCCGTCGCGAAGGAAGTCGGCGTTGAAGCCGATCACGAACTCCTCGCCCGAGTACGGGACGGGGAGCGACTCCTTGGCCTCACCGACGTCCTGCGTCTGCGCCGAGACCGTCAGCTCTCCCTCTGCGAAGCGCAGGCGGAGTGGCGAGTTGCGCTGCGCCATGACCGAGACTCGGCGAACGACATCGGCGAGCTCGGCCTTGGCGATCGTCAGCTCGACCTCGAACGCCTCGGGCAGGAGCTGGCGGTAGTTCGGGAACTGGCCGTCGATCCGCCGGGTGGTGAGCCAGGCGTCGCCCGTTCCGAAAACCACGTGGTTCTCGTGCACGCCGAGCTCGACCGTCTCCCCGCCCGCCAAGCGGGCGAGCTCCTGCAGAGCTCGGGCGGGAATGATCGCCTCCAGCTCCGGCGCGGTCGCCTCGAGCTCAGTCTCCTTGACCGAGAGTCGATAGGAATCCGTCGCCACCATCACGAGCTTGCCGGCCTCGAACCGGACGAGGATTCCTGTGAGGACGGGGCGCGACTCATCGCGGGAGGCTGAGCGGGCAACCCGGGAGATCGTCTCGAGGAGCGCCGCGCGGTCGATCGCGTGCAGCTGGGTCGCGACCGGTGGCAGCCGCGGGAAGTCCTCGGCCGCGTAGGTGTTCAGTCGGTAGCTGGCCGGCCCGCACGCGATGTGCGCCGTGCCCTCGGCGGGTCGGTACTCGATCGTCACCTCGCTGTCCGGGAGAAGCCGCGCCAGGTCGACGAGCAGCTTGCCGGGAATGACGACGGCTCCCTCGCCTTCGACCTGCGCGTCGAGCGTCGTTCGCAAGGAGAGCTCCATATCGGTGGCGGCGAGCGAAAGAACCCCGGACTCCGCCGAGAGGAGGATCCCGGAGAGAACCTGAACAGTGCTGCGGCTCGAGACGGCGCGCGCAACGACACCGAGCCTGGCGACGAGCTCGTCCCTCGAGACTGCGATCCTCATCCTCGTGGCAGCCGGCCCGTCCATGGCG